>JAFDJI010000540.1 GCA_019307545.1 Deltaproteobacteria bacterium
GCGGGGTTTGCGGGTCGGCGTGACCACCGGCAAAGCGCCGATACCGACTGGGGAAAATTTTTCGCCATCTGTAGCAAAGTCAGGCTACACTCCTACGACCAGGCAGGAAAAACGTGGCATATACAGAAACAGCTCGCGCCCGCAGGCTCGTCCTGGCGGTCCTCGACTCCGCACGCATCCCGGTTGCGTTCGCCGCCGCCATGTGCAACGCCGTGGCCAGCGTGTATGCGTGGCCATGGATCATGGAGCACTGGCAGGCCTGGAACGTACCGTTGGCTGTGGTGCTCCCATTCTCGATGGGCCTCTCGGCGCTCCTCGCCGTGGGCTGCATCGACCTGCTTCGCCGGAGGCTGCGGCAGTGGCGTTCTTTCGCGAGTGACGGTGGAACGGCGGAACCGACCACAGCACGGCAAGTACGTCCGTGGTGGAGACTCGCTGGGCTCTCCGCGGGACTCCTGGTGTTCGTGGCATTCGACTCCACGCTCCTCATGCTGACATGCGTGATCCTGGGCCTGGTGGCCCACGAGATCACCGACCCGAAGCCCTGGCGGGTGGCACTCGGGCGCGTGATCTACCCGCTCTCTGTCCTCGTCATCGCCGTCAGCCTGGCGCCGATCTCGTCATCGCCGTCAGCCTGGCGCCGATCTGGCTGAGCGTGCACCAGATTAGCGTGAGCGGGCACCCCCACCCCAGTTGGACCCTGCCCATTCTCGCTCTCATGGTCTTTGGCCCCCTCGTAGTGCTGGTCGGGCTCGTGATCGTCCCCCCGGTCGTGTCCCTCGTCCGCTCGATCGTCCGCTTCCCCGCCATGGACGTGCCGGAGAAGCACCTCGAGCCCCTGGTGGAGTGACGGCATGCCCAGACCGGCGGCGAGGTTCGAGCAGCCGCGCCGCAACAGTCACCCGCATCCGGCGTATGGTCTGACAGAACGACGAGGGGAGGGCGCGATGGTCTGGTTCCTGTTCAGACTCTTCCTGACCTTGGTTTGAGCGGCCATCGTGTACGCCGGGTGCGTGCATTGGCCCTTCCACTGGTCCCCCACGGTCGGGGCGACCATCGGCGTCGCGATCCTGGTGCTCGGCACGCTACAGGCCCTGGTGGAGTTGGTTCGAGGGCTGGTGGGAAAGGCCGAAACCTAGCCGGTCGCCCGCCACCGCGTGTTGCACCCACCGTGCCGGGTGGCCGAGGGTGGTTACCATCACCACCCTGACCAACGGAAGAGGAGAGCACCATGGCCATCGAAGGCGGCTGTCACTGCGGAGCGATCCGCTATCGCGTCAACGGAGAGTTGCTCGGCGTCATCCACTGCCACTGCAGCGACTGCCGGCGCTGGCACGGCAACTACTCGGCCTACGCCGTCGCGAAGCTGGCGGATTTCGAGTTCCTCAGCGGTGAGGACACGCTGAAGTGGTACGAGTCGTCCACCAAGGCGCGGCGCGGCTTCTGCCCACAATGCGGCTCGTCGATCTTCAAGGACAACAAGGACGGCGAGAAGATCGTGCTCTCCGTGGGCGCTATCGATGCCCCGACCGGGCTCTCGTTCCTGAAGAACATCTTCGAGGACAGCAAGGGCGACTACTACGCGCTCCCCGGCGCATGAGCGCCCTGGTGGGCCCAACTCCAGGACGTGCGCCCCGTACTACGGGACGTTCAACCCCGATGTGGGCCCGGGCTCGAGGACCCCGCGCTTGGCGGCAAACCCGGGGTAGTGCTGCTTGTCGGGGTTCCACTCCCGCCGCTCGATCGTGCCGTCGTCCATCTCGGCCCAAGACACCACGGTCGCCACGCCACCCACGATCTCAAGCCCCCAGACCAACTTCTCGAACCGGCCGGCCGAGCCGGAGTTGAAGTAGCAATCGACGAGCTTGGCCCCGGTGGGCGCCCGCGGGTGGGCACGCACCTCGTGGCTGTGTCCCAGAACCAACTTTGGCCGGCGCTGTTTGGGGTAGTTGTTGAGGTGACGCCAGATGTAGCGCTCGTCCATGTGGCGGAACTTGATCCACCGCTTGCCGGCCAAGGCCTCGAGCTTCATGGCCTTCGCGGGATCGCCGTAGTTCTCGAAGTAGTCCCAGGCGATGTTGTGCTGGAACAACGACTCGAACAGGGCGGCATCGAGGTTGCCGACCCAGCTCCCCGGGTCGTCGCTGACCAGATCGTTGAGGAAACGGTGCGTGCCGTCCCGCCACTTCCTGGTCTCCCCGGCGGCCCAGGTGCGGTCCGCGCCCTGGTAGTACACCCCGAGGCACTCGGAGATGGTCTCGCCGAAGCGCTTGCCAGAGGTGGGGTTCGACGCCTTGTCGAACTGGTGACCGTGCATCACCACGAAGGGGCGCTGCTGCTGCGGCCCGATCACCAGGTAGTCCACCGGTTTGTCCAGGGTGACGCCGGCATCGTGGTACAGGCCCAAGTACCCGTCCGAGGTCTGCAGGTTGTAGTCGTGGTTGCCCGCGACCCGGATCAGTCGGCTGTGGTGGGTGCCGGGAATCGTGGCGTTCGCGAAGTCCTTCCACCGCTGCAGAAGGGGGGCGTGCGCAGCATCCCCGAGAATCCACCGAAGCTGGAGCTTCCGGGTCTGTCTGCGCCGCTGGTTCAGCTGCCCCATCGTGGTGAGCGCGGCGCGGATCTCGGGCTCGGGCTTCGGGTGGTCGTACCGGATGGATGGCTCGTAGATGACCAGCTCTTCGACGTCACCGTTCTCCACCAGCACGTAGCCGTTGGCGAAGTACGCCTGGAGCGCGGTGCAGTAGAGGTCCAGGTTCGCGCCCCACGTCCCGTAGTGGCGGTGCCCCGGGAAGGTGATGTGGTGGTCGCTGAAGATGACGTACTTGTGCGCCACCGCGCGCCTGACGATCCTCCTGTTGCCCAACCCCCCAGCCGGCGACTCGCCCTTCTGGGCTCGATGAAAGGGTCCCCACGCAGCCTCGACCGCGTCCTTCTTGGCGGCCTTGGCGGATTTGGGGGCGTCGATCACAAAGCGCTTGTAGACATCCCAGGCGTCGTCCCAGGGGCTGTGGCCGTTGGCGTCGAGCGCGATCTCGCTGGGCTTCATCCCGTACATCGTCGCGAGGCCGCGGTTGAGGATCTCCTGGAACGCGTCGAGCATGGAGCCTCCAAAAAGAGGCTCCTTACTACCATATTGAATGCGCGGTCAGGGCGTCTCGCGCCCGAGGAAGCGGGGTCCTTGGCGAGACAGGCGGACACCAGCGCCTCGAGGTCCGCGGGGAGCTCCGTGCCCAGGCGGCTTCGACGGCGGCTCCGGCCTTGGGCGCCCTCATGCCACGCACACCGGTCGCAATGGGCAGGACGGGCACACCGCTTCGTCCCGCCGGCCCTTGCAAGCGCCGGAGATGCCCAGGTGGGCGAGGGCGAAGTCGAAGCGCACCGGATCGTCCGGGTCCAACAACCGCAGGTTGGCGGTAATCTCCGCAGCGGTACGCCAGGAGCCGTCCCGACGCCGGGTGAGGCCCACCAGGCGCGCGATGCGGAGCACGTGGGTGTCGAGGGGGACCACCAGGGCGCTGGGGGGTAGGCTGTCCCACAGCCCGAGGTCGATGCCCTCGGTCGGTGGGCGCACCATCCACCGCAGGAACATGTTCCAGCGCTTGCAGGCCGATCCGCCGGTGGGAGAGGGGAGGAACGTTCGGAAACCCCTTGGCAGGTCCCCAAAGGCCCGTGCTGGCACCCCACACGCGGGCGCGACCTCCACCGCTATCGCCCTCAACGCGGCAATGGCCCCCGCGAGCACCCGGCTCACATCGCCGTCTCCTGGGTGCCACCCCGCGAACAGGGGTTCGAGGCCGCCGTGTCGGGCGATCACCTGCCTTGCGGTGGAGAACAGCAGCACCAGATCGACCCCGCGGTTCCACCGATAGACCAAAGGCCGCAGCGGCGCGCCATCCCGAGCCGGCTCGAACCCCTCCGCGAAGGCCCGCGGCCCTCCCTGCTCCTCGACGATGGTCAGCACCGCCTCCACCACCGGCCGGAACAGGGTCACCCGCCCATAGGCCATCAGCGCGGCGAGCAGGCCGGCGATCTCCGCGTCCCGGGGGTCGGGGTACCGATGCGCAAGTGAGACGGGGTCGGCCCGAAGCTGTTCCGGCGTATCGGCA
>JAFDJI010000541.1 GCA_019307545.1 Deltaproteobacteria bacterium
GCTCCCGACTTCGATCGCGCCCGAAGGGAACCCACTGCACACGCTGTACCAGACGGCCCGAAGCGCGCCGGTCGCAGAGCCACTTGCCATGCTGTCTCCGGCTGGGACCAGCGTGGTTGTGGATGGACTTCTGAGCGCCACCCGGCCCGGGGACCGCCCCGCGGTGCTCCAACTGGTGGCCTACGACGGGGCGGTGCTCTGGAGTGGCCACGTCGAGACCGGCGCCGAGCTCCCGCAGTGGCCCGAGGTCGAGCTTCCCCCTCCCCCTCCCCCGCCGCTGCCGGTGGTGGAGATGCCGCCCCCCCGCCGGCTATCGGTCCCCCTGCTCGTCAGCGCCGGCGCGGTGGCGGCGGCCTCTGGCGGCCTGTACGCCGCGGCCCGCACCTCCCGTGCACGGTTCGACGACCCCGAGACCGCCTTCGAGGATCTGGACGGTATCCGACGTCGGACGAACACCCTGGAGACAGGGTCGCAAGTAGCTGGTGCGGCGGCGCTTGGGATGGGGGTGGCCGCATTCGTGGTGGTGCGGCGGTGAGTGAGGGTCGGCGCTACGAGGTCCTCTCTCCCGTTGGCACCGGCGGTTTCGGCACGGTGTACCGGGCGCGGCTCCTCGGATCGGGGGGCTTCTCCAAGCTCGTCGCCCTCAAGGTGGCCAACGCGGTTACCTCGGGAGACCCGGAGCTTCTCCGCCGGCTGCGCGACGAGGCGCGGGTCCTCGGCCTGGTGAACCACCGAGCGATCATTGGCGTCGATGCGCTGATCGAGCTCGAGGGCTCCTGGACCGTGGTCATGGAGTACGTTGACGGGATCGACCTGGTTCGCCTGGTCGGTCGTGGACCCCTTCCGCCGTCGGTGTCCGCCGAGGTGGTGGGCGAGGTGTCCGACGCGCTGCACGTGGCCTACAACACCCGCGGGCCGGAGGGCCATCGGCTCCGGCTCATCCACCGCGACATCAAGCTCGGGAACCTCCTGATCACCCAGGTCGGAGAGGTGAAGGTCCTCGACTTCGGGATTGCGCGCGCCACCTTCCAGGGGCGCGAGTCCGACACCCAGTCCACCAGCTTCGGGTCCCTCGGGTACATGTCTCCGGAGCGGCTCGACGGGATCGATGGTCCCGCCGGGGACGTCTACGCCCTCGGCGTGGTCCTCGCCGAGTTGCTCACCGGAGCCCACGTGGGTCGGACATCGGCCAACGTCGAGCGTCACCAGGAGCGGGTCGAGAGCGTGGTGGCGAGGGTCCGCGACACCATGGGCCGTGACGATCTGGCGAAGCTGGTCCGGAGCACCCTCGCCTACGATCCAGCGGATCGACCGGTGGCCCGCGAGCTCGGGCGGCAGTGTGCGGACCTGCGCGGAACACTCCCCGGTGGGCGCCTGCGCGACTGGGCCGAGCAGGTCGTCCCGGCGATGCTGATGGTGCGAGACCGGGTTGCCATCAAGCGGGATCCGGGGACGTTCAATGCGGGCACCATCCTCCACGAGATGGAGCCGATGCCCGCGGAGCTTCTGCTCGAGGTCGAGTTCGACGACACCCTGGACCCCGCGTCGGACGAGACGACGGATTCGATCACCCTGCCTGTCCGGATGCGCCGCATGGTGCGCCCGGTGGTGTGGGTGATCGCAGTCCTCCTGGTCGGCCTCGCGGGGGGCGCGCTGTGGATGCAGCGTGTGCTCGATGCACCCCCCGCGTCGGACGAACGGGTGATGGCCGCGGCGGTGTCGGATGAGGTGGAACCCGAACCCCTCGATGCCGCCACGGCATCTACCGAGGGCGAGGAGTCGCCGCCAGTCGCTCCGGCCAAAGCCCCCGTGGTCCGCCGCGCATCGCCCCCGAAGGTGGCACCTGCCGTTTCGGCACCCGCCGAAGGTACGGCCGATGCCCCGACCCCCGAAGAGGAGACGGTTCCGTCCGAGATGGTGGAGCCTTCGCCACTGACGACGGGACGCATCAACCTCGACGGCGATGCGTCTGCGGTCGAACTGGTGGCCGGCGAGGAGCGGTATGCGGTCCCTGGAGACGTGCCCGCCGGTCGTTACACGATCGAGGCTACCTTCGGCGACGAGGTCGTGCCGTCGGGCACCGTGGCCATCACGGAGGGCTCGACGGTTCGCCTGGTGTGCAACAGTCTGTTCGCTCGCTGTACCGTACGCTGACCGCGGTCCCGACCACCACGGGCTGCACCCCCTCGAAAGGACCCATGCCACCCACCCTGGATGAGAGCGCGGTCGCGCTCCTGGAAGCGCTGCTGGCCATACCTGGCCCGTCCGGCCGCGAGGCGGAGGTCGCCGCGTTCGTGCAGACCCGGCTGCTCGAGGCGGGTTTGCCGCCCGAGTCGATGCGCGACGATGGCGCGGCCATGCGGATGCCCGATCCGGCCGCTTGTGGGAACCTGGTGGTGGACGCGGGGGAGGGGCCGGAACCTCGCAGGCTGTTCGTGGCCCACCTCGATACCGTCCCGGGGGCGGAAGGGGTCCGGTTTCGCTACGACGGGGACCGCATCGTGGTGCTCGAGGGGGGTGCTCTGGGTGGCGACGATCGGTGCGGCGTCGCCGCGATCCTCGCGGCGTTTCTCTGGCTGCGGGGTCAGGGCCGGGCGCTCCGCCCGGTCCGGTTCCTGTTCACCGTTTGGGAGGAGCGGAGTGTGTTGGGCGCGCGGTACCTGGACCCTGGGGCGCTGGACGGGATCGCCGACGCCTTCTCCTTTGACGGGAAGGAGGTGAACGAGGTCGTGGTGGCCTCTCCCGGCTCCGACCGGATGGAGATCCACCTGCAAGGGGTGGCGAGCCACGCTGGGACCCGCCCCACAGAGGGTGCCTCTGCGTTGGTGGCGGCCGGTCGTGCGCTCGCTCGCCTCGCCCGGGATGGCTGGCACGGCCGAATCGAGCGAGACGAGGAATGGGTGGCCACCGCCAATGTCGGGCGGATGGAGGGTGGCGAGGCCACCAACGTGGTGGCCGCAGAGGCCACTGTCCACGCAGAGGCCCGCAGCCACGACCCGGCCGTGTTGGCAGGGGTGGTGGAGGCGTGGCGGCGGGCGTTCGAGGAGGAGGCCGCCGCGGTGACCACCGCGGATGGGCGTCCGGTGGAGGTGGAGTTCTCGACCTGGACCGCGTACCACCCCTTCGACCTGGGCGACGGCGGCTCAGCGATGCGGGTGCTCGAGCATGCGTTGGCCGCCGAGGGGCTCACCCCGAAGCCGAGACGGATCTTCGGAGGCCTGGACGCGTCGTGGCTGGTGCGCCACGGGGTGCCCACGCTCACCGTGGGGTGCGGCTACCGCTTCAACCACACGCCACGGGAAGAGATCTCGGTACCCCAATACCTGGAGGCAGTGCGGGTGGCGGCGCGGCTCATGGCGCCCTGAACCTAGGGTATGGGGGCGTCGATCAGCTCTTGGACGTACTCGAAGCGCTCGCCGTTGCCCCACACCTCCACCAGGCGCACCCGGTTGTCGTCGTCCCAGGTGGCATCGGTGACGAACAGGTCGTAGTCCCCGTCGTCGATGACCTGCTCGACATCGATGTGGTAGTGGCCGGCGTAGTTCGCCGCCACCACGTCGCCCATGGACGAGGT
>JAFDJI010000542.1 GCA_019307545.1 Deltaproteobacteria bacterium
AACGGTCGAAACTTCATTATTGGAGAGAGGTTGGCCCACGTGGGTCATCCGCAGATCGTCGCCCAACGTCACACGCTTCTACGGCCTACCTGCTGTTGTCACACGATGACCATCCCCGAAGTGGGCGGAATCCGTTGACACGTCGTCGCGGCTCCCGCCGGGGAGGAGGTCAGCGATGGGAAGGAGAACGAGGCGTCGGTACACGAAGGAGGAGCGTGGCGAAGCTGTAGCGCTCGCGAGTCGTGTAGGAGTTCGCCCGGCCGCGCGTGCGCTGGGGCTGCCGAAGGGGACAATCGCCAACTGGGTGCGGAAGGCACCAGAGGTGAAACCCGAGGAGCCCGTCCGTGTCGAGACCACGACCCGGGAGACGGAAACCCGATCGGGTCGGGTTGCCAAGCACTACACGCCCTCACAGCGCGCCCAGATCCTGGAGTACGCGGCGGCGAACGGCGTGACTGCGGCGTCGAAGGAGCACGGCGTCAGCCGGTTCTCTATCTATGGCTGGCGCCGGAAGGTGGCGCGCGCGGCCGCAGGACAAGGCGACTCGCCCACCAGCGGTCCGGATCCTCGAGAGGTCGAGGCCCAGCGCGACCGGGAGATCCTGGACACGTGGCAGCGCCATCCCGGCCTCGGCCCCAGCCAGATCAAGAACCAGCTCCGGCGCCGGGGGATCAAGGTCTCCACGAACACGGTGCGCCGGGTGATGGAGGACGCGGGCTACCGGCCGCCGAAGCGCAAGCGCAGCAAGCACGACCAGCGCTTCGAGGCGGTGCGCCCGAATCACCTCTGGCACCTGGATTTTCTGCAGCGGTACATCAACCGGGCCTCGACGTTCACGCTGATCCTGCTCGATGACCACTCGCGGTTCGTTGTGGGCCACGGGGTCGACGACGCCGAGCGCGCCGACCTCGTCCTCCAGACCTTCGAGGCGGCGGTCGAGCGCCACGGCAGGCCCGAGATGGTCGTGCACGACAGGGGCGCCGCTTTCTGGTCGTGGCGTGGGATCTCCCGGTTCACGCGGCTCCTCGAGGAGATGGAAATCGAGCAGATACCCGGCACCAAGCAGGCGAACGGAAAGCTGGAAGTGTTCAACGCGAACCTCCAAAAGGAGCTGTTCGACGCCCACCGCTTCTACGACCTTGCCGAGATGAAGCGGAGGCTGGCGGCCCATCTCCGCTGGTACAACCTGCGGCGCACCTCCCACGCCCTGGGTGGCCTGCTCGTACCCGCCGATCGCTACTACGGGCGGGTCGAGGAGGTGATGGCCCGCATCGAGGCTGGGGTGACCGACGACAGCGATCCGCTCGACCTCCGGAGCCGGATCCTGGAGCTGTTCAAGGTCGTGAGCGTCGACGGCCGGGCCGAGGTGTGGCTGATGGGGCAGCAACTCCTGCTGACCCGGTAGAGGGCGGTCCGGGCGGGAGGCGATAGGAGGCTGGTCCTACCCCAAACTTCCCACCGAACATTCCCACCGGACCATGGCCCTCCTATCTCCCCAGGGGCTCGCCGTCGCCCCCTCCCTGGCGGCCGGCCTTCTCTTCGCGGCGCTGCCGCTCCTCGAACACCTCGACCTGCCCCATCCCACCGGCACACAGGTTGCGTCGGCTCTCGGCGTCTCGCGCCAGCGCGCCTACCAGGTGCGCGATCGCGTCGAGGAGGCCGTCGCCGGCCTGGTCGGCTCCCCAGGCCGCCCTCCTGCCACCGCCCCGCCAGCACAGGACACCAGCGCCGTGACTCAACAGGCCCTCCGCTACCTGATGGAACACCCGGGGGCGGTACACCGCAGTCCCCAGCGGACGCGGTACAGCGACGGCTTCCGGTGCTTCGTCCTCGAGCTCGCCGAGCACAGCAGCGACCTCGAACTGGCCGAGCTCGCGGATGCCATCGAGGTCCCGCTCGGCACCCTGAAGGACTGGCTCGGCGGTGGACACGCGCACATCGATGCCCCCGCCGAGCCACCCAACCTCGCCACCGCCCCCGATCCGGTCACCGAGCCGCGGATCGCCAGCATCCTGCACGCCTACCAGCACTGGCAAGGCGACTTCGTGGCGTTCTGCACCCACGTCCAGCACCACCTCCGCATCCCCTTCGGCATCACCCTGATCCGCGACATCCTGCAGGCCGAGGGTGTCCGGGTCCCTCGCCGTCGCGGCCGGCGGTCCGCCGAAGAGCGTGCCCTGCGCGACCAGTTCGAGACCTTCATGGCCGGGGACCAGTGGGTCGGGGACGGCAGCCCCATCGACGTGTGGGTCGCCGGCGAGCGGTACACCTTCAACCTCGAGCTGATGGTCGACCCGGCCACCGGGGCCTTCGTCGGCGCGTCCCTGCGCGACACCGAGGACGCACAAGCGGTCATCGAAGCCTTGGAGGACGGCGTCGCCACAACCGGCGAGGCCCCGATGGCCGTCCTCCTCGACAACAGGCCCTCCAACCACACCGACGACGTGGTCGATGCCCTCGGCGACACGATGAAGATCCGCGCCACGTCGGGACGGGCCCAGAACAAAGCTCATTGCGAAGGAGGTTTCGGGCTGTTTCAGCAGATGGCGCCCGAGCTGCGGATGGACAGCCTCCAACTCCGCGACGTGGCCCGCAGGGTGCTCGACCTGGTCGTCACCACCTGGGCGCGCACCCTCAACCACCGGCCCAGAGCCGATCGCGGCGGACAGTCCCGTGTGGAGCTCTATGAGAGCGCCAACCCGACCGAGGAGCAACGCGCCGCCGCCCGTGAGGCTCTTGTCGCCCGCCTCGCAAAGCAGGAGAGGGCACGCAAGACCCTCCGAGCCCGGCTGGATCCGGTCCTGAAGTCCACCCTCGACGACGCCTTCGACAAGCTGGACCTCGCCGATCCGGACGGTCACTTCCGCGCTGCGCTCGCCACCTTCCCCATCGCCGCCGTCGTGGCCGGTCTGGCCATCTTCTTCGCCAAGAAGCGCGCTGGCACCCTCCCCGATGGCGTCGATGCGCGCTACCTCATCGGTATCGTGAAGAACGTCACCAACGAAGAAGAGGGCATGGCCATTGCCGAAGCACTGTGGCAGGAGCGCGAGCGCTTCCGGGACCGCGCATTCGCCCTTCTCCACGACACCCGCGACCGCCTCGAAGAGGACGCCGAAGACACCCTCGACCTGATCCGCCGCCTCACCGACCACGCCTTGGCGACCAACCGGAAGTTCGACCGCGTCTTCTGGGTTCGCGCCATCGCCGACGTCATCTCGGACGAGGAGGCTGCCGAGCACCGCCGCCTGTTCCTGATCACCGCCCGCCGCATCCACGCCACCCACAAGGTGCCCTACCGGGACCGCAACGCCATCGTCCGCCGCCTCGCCGCGCTCCTGCGACCGATCGAGTAGTGCAGACACCTCCACCGCGTGGTCGGAGGCGGCGGGGGCGGCGCCAGGACACCACCGCTTGTCTCACACCTGTCGCCCGGCAAGCGACGACCGAGCGTCAGGTGGCAGACCACCGCCGCTGACCTGCCGGCGCACAACCCCATGGTCCCAGCCGCCAGCTACCCGATCCGCCTGTCAACAGTTTCCAGCCGGTAGCCGGTTGACATGCGCAGGTAC
>JAFDJI010000543.1 GCA_019307545.1 Deltaproteobacteria bacterium
ACGCCAAGGCCGGAGAGCTTGCAGAGCGGTTTTCGGAATACATCCTGGTACGGTCCGGAGAGGTCGTGGAGCGGGTCCCCACCTACCGCGGCCTCGGGATGACCTTCTTGTAGGAAACGGCGCCACCAGAGAGCGAAGAATGAAGAAGGTCCGCGTACACGACCTCACCATGACCTTCCAGCCGGACGCCATGCTGATGCTGCGCTCCTCTTCACGCGGCGTGGGGGCCCGGGTGCCCCTTCCGGCCATCGGGGTGCTCGCCTTCTGCTCGGAGCCTCGGTCGGTAGAGGAGGTCGCCGCGGCGATGGGGAAGATGGGCGCTTCGCTGTTCCACGGGTTGGTGGACGCCGGACTGCTCGTCGATCCGGACCAGGCGGCGCACACCACGGTGTTCTTCGACAACTTCGCCGCGGTGGACATCCACCGCCCGATGATCGGCGATGCCGTTCGGGTGGACGCTTATGCCCGGGCGATCCAGCAAGTGGTGCGCCCGGGGATGGCGGTGATGGACGCGGGCACCGGGAGCGGCCTCCTCGCCTGCATGGCGGCCCACGCCGGAGCGCGGGTGGTGTACGCGGTGGAGCGCTCCGACCTCTTCGACCTCGCGATCGAGGTCGTCGCCCGATCGGGCCTCGCGGACCGGGTGAAGCCGATCCGGGGCGACTTCGCGGAGGTCGTGCTTCCGGAGAAGGTGGACGTCATCGTCACCGAGACCTTCGGCGCCCTGGCCCTCGCCGAGGGTGCCACCGCAGACCTTCGCGCTTGTGCCGAGCGCAACCTGGCACCCGGCGGGCGGGTGGTCCCTTCGGGCATCGATCTCTGGCTGGCGCCGGTGGGCGACCGCGTGGTGTTCGAAAAGACCGTGGAAGTGTTCGGCAATGTGCACGGCACCGACCTCTCCCCCCTTCGCGGGCTCGCGTTGCAGAGGGGCCGGAACATGGACCTGACCCCGGACGCCTTGCTCGCCCCCGCCAAGCGGTGGACGTCCCTGAAGTGGCCGGAGGAGGGCGAGGTGAGCGCCACCCTGGCCTTTGCAGACCTCCCCGAAGGTGTGCTGGTCGGCCTCGCGGGGTGGTTCACCCTCCATCTCGCGGAAGGGGTCGACCTCCCCACCGGTCCCGGAGACCCGGTGACCCACTGGGGTCAGACCTACCTGCCAATGGAGCCGGTCCCGGTCCCTACGGGAGCCACCCTCGAGGTGACGGCCGGCCTGGCGCCCGCCGAAGACGACCGCAGGGGCGTGCAAGCGACCGGCACCTGGCGCCTCGGGGACCGGCAGGGCCTGCTTTCGCACCGGGTCCGCTGATTTTCCTGGAGCATGGCCCTGCTCCTGCGCTAGACTCGTGCCGATGACGAGCGCCCCGAGGGGCACCAGGCGCGCTCGCCGAAGGCAGTGAAAATGCGGTACGTCGCGCCACTTCTCGTAGGTGCCCTGTTTGCGTGTGATCCGGGGATGGAGACTCCGGAGATCGATGTCGGGCGGATGAACGACTCCAACCCCGGTGCTACCGACGAGGTCCCCCCGTCGGTCCTGCAGCGCTTCCACTCCTGCGCCGAGGTGGAGGACCACCTCACCGCGGTGGTGGTGGAGTCCCTGGTCCAGAGCCGGTACGCCTACTGGTACTGGGGGCCGATGGCGGAGGACAACTTCGACGCGGATGGGGCCGCTGGGGCGGACGAGGGGCCGACCGACTACACCACGACGAACACCCAGGAGGTGGGCGTCGATGAGGTCGATCTCATCGAGACCGACGGCTGGTACATCTACGCCACCCAGAACAACGAGTTGTACATCCTCGACTCGTGGCCGGCGGACGAGACCAGCCTGCTCGCGACCGTGCCCCTCGAGGGGTACCCCCGCGGGATGTTCCTCTACGACGACACCGTCGTGGTGTTCTCCTACGTCTACAGCTCCGCGGACTTCGAGTTCCGCGGCTGGGCCGGCACTCGGATCACCGTGGTCGACGTCTCCGACCGCATCCACCCAAAGGTGGTCCGGGAGATCGACTTCGAGGGCCGCTACGTCGACGCGCGGCGCATCGAAAACGACGTGTACCTGGTGGTCCACAGCTACATGCCATTGCCCTACGACCTGTGGAACCTCCTCTGGAGCCAGGACATCGACCTCCCCGAGACGTCCTACGACGACACGGAAGAGGAGCGGGACAAGGCGCGTCGGGATGCGCGGATCATCCTGGAGCCGCACGTCCGCGAGGCGGTCCGGAGCGCGGGAACCGACGCGTTCCTCCCCATGGTGCGCGATCACGAGATCGGCACCCCCATCACCGAGCCCCAGGTGCTCCACGAGTGCGAGGACCTCTACGAGCCGCCGGAGCTGTCGCATCACTCGGTGCTGAGCCTGGTCCGCCTCGACCTGGACAGTGGTGATCTGGCTTCCCTCGGCCTCGTCGCCGACGGGTGGCAGGTCTACGCGTCTGGCGACAGCCTGTACGTGGCCCAGGCGAGCTGGTGGTGGTGGTGGGGCTGGGGCGACCTGGACATGAAGACCGACATCCACAAGTTCGACCTGCGCGGTCACGAACCGGTCTACGCCGGCTCGGGCGAGGTGGAGGGCTGGATGTTGGACCAGTTCTCCATGAGCGAGTACGACGGGTACCTCCGGGTGGCCTCCACCGAGGTGGACTGGTGGTGGGGCACTGGCGAGGATGAAGGCGGGAGCCGGGTGACCGTGCTCGAGCCGGTGGGGCCGGAGCTGCGAGAGGTCGGCCTGGTCGAGGGCATCGCGCCCGGCGAGCGGATCACCGCGGTCCGGATGATCGGCGAGCGCGGGTTCGTGGTCACCTTCGAGCAGATCGACCCGCTGTTCACCGTCGACCTGTCCAACCCCTACCACCCGCGCGTGATGGGAGAGTTGGAGCTACCGGGGTTCTCGACGTACCTGCACCCCCTCGGCGAAGACCACCTCCTCGCGGTCGGCCGGTCCGGTGACGAGAACGGCGCCACCAACGGCATGGCGGTGAGCGTGTTCGACGTCAGCGACATGACCGACCCGAAGCTGGCCCAGCAGTACGTGCTGGTGGACGACGGGTGGACCTGGTCCGAGGCTCTGTGGGACCACCACGCCTTCACCTACCACCGCGGCGTGCTCTCGGTGCCGATGTACACCTCGAGTTGGGATGACGGTGTGTGGAGCCGGTTCAGTGGTCTGCTGGTCCTCGACGCCAGCGAGCACGGGATCATGGAGTTGGGGCGGGTCGACCACAGCGACCTGGTGGCGCAGTCGGAGTGCCTGTATGGCTACAACTGCGACTATTACTGGTACGCCTCGATACGGCGCAGCGTGTACATCGAGGACAACGTGTACTCGCTCTCCAACTACGGGTTGAAGGTCAACGACCTCTACGACCCGGAAGAGGAGATCGCCCAGGTGCTGTTCCGGCCGGCGCTGTAGTCCGCCCGGGTGGCCATCAGCGACGACTTCTGCGACCTCGTTGGGGAAGAGCGGGTGTGTGAAGCGATCGAGCGGTACTCCAACTGGACCTTCAACTGTGGGATCCAGTACAACCCCGAGCAAGGCCGGCAGCCACCGAAAAGAGCAGGTCCAGCAGCCCAAACTTCGCGCGAAATATCGGCCAACGACGGGCCCGGAAGTAGTGGACGAAACTTTGGATCGACCAGCTCGCCTTGTCGCGGTCGGTACTGCATCGGGACCATGTCGTATGCAGGCGCCAGTCCCGTTACGCGGGTGCCTTCAAGATAGAAGGAGAGGTTCCCATGGTGCATATCGGTGTTCGCGATGAGCGTACCGAATAGTCCGAGCCAACGCGTTGCGTCATGCGCGCTCTGGTCTATGACACCTGCATCCCAGAGCGGGCGCGTGCTGTCGGTCCAACTCGTCCGGCCTCCTCCGAGGTACTCACCATCCAACCAGCCCAGCGTGATCAGTCCTCGCCTGTGCGTGTAGCCAACACGGTCAAACCTCTCGAGCTCTAGGAATACGCGATCAGCAGCCTGGATGATTTCCGACGTCACGCTCCGTCGACCGTAGCGTCGAAGTGTCTGATGAGCGATGTGTTCCGCGACCAAGAGATCATCCACTCTGATGCTGGCCAGATCACGCATTGGCGGAGAGAACTTGACCAGGACCGGCGTAAGGGAGTCGCCTCTGGCAATGGTCGCGGCGAACTTGGGCTGTTCTCCTGCGGCGGATGAACCCACCAGGCCAAACCGCAGCACATCGGCGGCGAGCCTTGCGTATTGGTCGGCCCGGTCAGAGGGGTGAATGACGTCCGGAGGAGACGCAACGTTCGCAAGGTACTTGCGATACGCTACATCACCTACGATCATGGCACCAACCAGGTTCCAACCATGCTCTGTCAAGTAGCGCAGGGTGTGGTTCGCGCTCCAAAGCAGAATGTCGTCGGGGAAGCCCAGCTCCGGGTGCTGACGTGGTACCAATCGACCGAGGAATCCCGCGGGCCTCAGATCTTGGAGGAAGAAGGGCAGGTCGTCGTAGAAGCGGCTGGTTTCGCCGGGTGCGCGTGCCATCGCGTAGAAGCCGTCTGGCTCGACTGGGTGCAACTCGAACAGGAGACGCGGCGACTCCCCTGGCTCACGAATCTCCGATACCGGAATCGGTGACGCAACTCCCGGAATGGCGCGACGCAAAGCGTAGCGCGTCGCTCTGGCGCGCCCCACGACGAGTATTCGTCCGCGGTTTTCGCGAAGGAGCCGCGAGAGAGTGGGCTGACTTATCCCCAACTCATCGCTGAGAACGGGTCCCTTGGTCGGACCTCGGCGCGTGAGCGCCTGAATCAGCTCTGCCGTGAGAGCATGACGCGTTCTTCGCATGCATCATGAATAGATCAGGGCGACTCGCGAGTCAAGCTAACAAGGAGTTTATGGCGTCGCACTTGGTGATATTGAATGAATAGTTTTCTTATTTACCGCTGGATTTGAGATGAGTCGTCCGGGGGGTCGACGCGCCCGCAGCCGTCGTGGGGGTTACTCCCGCCAG
>JAFDJI010000544.1 GCA_019307545.1 Deltaproteobacteria bacterium
CGAGATCGACACCAACCTGATCTGCACCGACCGCACCGTCGTGGACGAGTGCGTCGCCGATCCACTGATCTACAGCACCATCACCGCGCGATGGTACACCGAGCTTCTGGAGGCGATTTCGCGGGTCAGCCGCGCCGCCCCGACCTACGACTTCCCGCTGTTCTGCGCGTGGGGAAAGCGCGATCGGCTGGTATCAACAGAGGCTACCGAGGATTTCTGCCAGCGCTACGGGGCCCCGGTGCACACCATGGGATGCGATGGCTGTTTCCACGAAATCCTGAACGAGCCAGCCAAATACGAGATCCTCGACCAAATCGTGGCCTGGCTGGACGCACGCCTCGCCGAGCAGCCTGCACCGGCCTAGGGCGATGGGCACCCAGAGCCTGCTACAGCGCCTCCTGGCACTCCTGCGAGATCGATCCGTGCGCAGGGGGATCTTCACCCTGGCCAGCGGCAAGACGTCCGACTTCTACGTAGATGCCCGGCAGACCACCCTGAACGCCGAGGGTGCCTGGCTCGTGGGCAAGCTGGTGCTGGAGCGGCTTCAGGACGACGTGGCGGGCGTCGGAGGACTGAGCCTCGGCGCCGACCCCATCGCCTGCGCCACCGCAGCGGTGGGCTTCAGCGAGGGTCGGATGGTGCACGCCTTCCTGATTCGGAAGCAGCCCAAGGGTCATGGGACCGGCCGCTCCGTGGAGGGCTTGGCCAACCTCCCCCCCGGTTCCCGCGTCGCGGTGGTGGAGGACACCACCACCACAGGTGGATCCCTGCTCCGCGCGGTGGCACTGGCCCGGGAGGCCGGACTGGAGGTGGTGCAGTGCATCACCCTCGTGGAGCGCGAGGAGGGCGCGGTCCAAACGGTTCGAGATGCCGGGCTGGCGCTGGAGGCCATCACGACCCGCAGCGACCTCGAAGCCGGGTGAGCACGGGCGCACTGGTGCCACCCCGGCGCGGCGGATAGTCGGAACCCATGCTCAACCCCACGATCCACGCCCGCCGACGCCAGGTGCTCACCACGCGGGTCCCAGGGCCCATCCTCCTCCTGGGCAACGGACACCGCGCGCGCAACCTGCCCATGACCCCCCTGCCCTTCCGACAGGACAGCACCTTCCTCTACTACACCGGCTGTGACCTCCCGGGTTCGGCCGCATTGTTGGTGGAGGGGCGCTGTGTCCTGTTCCTGCCCGAGCCCGAGCCAGAGGACCCCCTGTGGCACGGCGAGGTGCCGTCGCTGGAGGCGCTCCGGGAGCGCTATGGCGCAGACGCGGTCCGCCCGGCCGCCACCCTCCCGGATGCCCTCCCTCGAGATCCGGTGAAGGTGCTCGCGGTCGCCGACGAGAACCGCAACCGCCTCGGCAGCCGGATCTGCAGCATTCCCCTCGCCTTCGGGCAAGACCACGGCGATCCCGCCCTGATGGACGCAGTGATCGCCATGCGGCGTACCAAGGAGGCCGAGGAGATCGCCGAGATGCGCCGTGCAGCCGAGCACTCCGCCGCGGCCCACGTCGCGGTGATGCGCGCCACCCACCCCGGAGGTAGCGAGCGCGCCCTCGCGGCGTTGTTCGACGCGATCCTGGCGGCCAGGGGCTGCACACCCGGGTACGGCACCATCCTCTCCCAGAGCGGCGAGGTGCTCCACAACGATCGCCACGACCAGGTGCTCTCCGCCGAGAGGCTGCTGCTCCTGGACGGCGGCGGGGAGGTCGAGACTGGATACGGGGCCGACATCACTCGTACCTGGCCCGTGGATGGCCGGTTCCGCCCGCGCCAGCGCGCCGCCTACGACGCCGTGCTCGCCGCCCTCGAGGAGTCCATCGCGTGCTGTCGGGCTGGGGTCCGATACCGCGAGGTCCACGACACCGCGAGCCGGGTCATCGCGCGCTGGCTGCGCGACGAGGGGCTGATCACCGTCGATCCCGACACCTCTGTGGAGACCGGCGCGCACGGGGTGTTCTTCCCACATGGCGTGGGTCACCTGCTCGGCATGGACGTACACGACCTGGAGAACTTCGGCGACCGCCCGGCCTACCCGCCCGATCGAGGGCGTCCCGACCAGTTCGGCACCCGAAACCTCCGGTTGGACCTGCCCCTGGAGCCAGGGTGGGTGGTCACCATCGAGCCTGGCTTCTACGTGGCCCCAGCCATCCTCGCCGACCCCCGTCTACGGGAGACCCTCGCCGGACAGGTGGACTTCGAGCGAGCTCGCGACTGGATCGGCTTCGGGGGGATTCGGCTCGAAGACAACGTGCTGGTGACCGCCGGGGCACCCGAGGTGCTCACCGAGGTTCCGAAAGCGCCGGCGGACGTGGAGGCGCTGGTGGGATCTGGCACACCCGCAGATGAGCTCCTGGCGTCCACCTGATCACGGCGTGCGTTGGATCTGGGTGTCCCCGATGAACCGGTCGTCCGGCTCAGCGAAGTCGAGCGTGTAGTGCAGGCCCCGGCTCTCCCGACGACGCAGGGCGCACTCCACCACCAGCTCGGCCACCGTGGCGATGTTGCGCAGCTCGACAAGGTCGCCGGTGACGTGGAAATCCCAGTAGTACCGGTTGATCTCGTCCTGCACGAGCTGAATCCGGCGCTGGGCGCGCTTGAGTCGGCGGTGTGTTCGGACGATCCCGACGTAGTTCCACATGAAGCGCCGGACCTCCTCCCACACCTGGGTCACGACGACCAACTCGTCCGAGTCGCGGGCCGAGCCGGGATCCCAGGCCGGTAGATCCACCGGGGCGGGGAGACCGGGAAGTCGCTCCACAGCCAGCTCGGCGGCCTTCTGAGCGAACACCGTGGCCTCCAGCAGCGAGTTGGAGGCCAAGCGGTTGGCGCCGTGGAGCCCGGTGCATGCGTTTTCGCCTACCGCGAACAAGTTCGCGATACTGCTCTCCCCCTTGAGGTCCGTCTGGACCCCGCCACAGAAGTAGTGGGCAGCAGGCACCACCGGGATCGGGTCCTTCTCCATATAGATCCCAAGGGACGTCAGCTTCTCGTCGATATGGGGGAACATCCGCTCCACCTCAGCCCGTTCCAGGTGTCGCATGTCGAGGTACACGCGTTCCAGGCCGCGGCGCTTGAGCTCGTGGTCGATGGCCCGGGCCACGATGTCAGCTTGCCGCCCTCGCCACGCAGCGCCTCGGACACCAGGAAGCTCGTTTCCTTCGGATGGTGCAGGCAGGTCGGATGGAACTGGACGAACTCCATGTTCGCGATACGCGCACCGGCGCGGTACGCCATGGCGATTCCGTCCCCCGTCGCTACGCTGGGGTTCGTGGTGTAGAGGTACACCTTCCCGGCCCCTCCGGCGGCCAGCACCACCGCCCGCGCGGAGAACGCCTCCACCTCGTCCGCGTCCAGGTCCAAGACGTAGGCGCCCAGCACCCGAGGCTCCTCCGGGGGGATCTCCTCGAGGCGTCGGCACAGCCAGTTCTCGGTGATGAGGTCCACGGCGACGTGGTTCTCGAGAATGATGATGTTGGGGTGCTGGGCGCACGCCTCTCCCAGGGCCCGCACGATCTCGGCACCGGTGAGGTCCGCCGCGTGGAGGATGCGCCGGTGGCTGTGTCCACCCTCGCGGTGAAGGCTGTACTTCTCCGGGTCGTCCTCCGCGCGGGTGAAACGGGTACCGAAGGCGATGAGATCGCGGATGCGTGCCGGCCCTTCCCGAACGGTCAGCTCCACCGCGTCGCGTCGACACAGCCCCGCACCCGCCACCAGGGTGTCGCGAACGTGGTTGTCGTAGTTGTCCTCTTCGGACCACACCGCGGCGATCCCACCCTGCGCGTACCGGCTGTTGCTCTCGGAGCGCTGTGCCTTGGTGACGATCGCGACCTTTCCGTGCTGGGACGCCTGCAGCGCAAACCACATCCCCGCGACCCCAGATCCGATGACCAGGAAGTCCGTTTTCGTCGTCATGGAAGCCCCCGAGTGCGCAGCCGAGATTGCGAGAGGATAGACGGAGGAGCGGCAGCACCGCCAGGCACGGCCCCCGACGCCAGGAGGAAACCGACCATCGGCGCCCTCGTGGTCAACGCCCTCACCCTCTCGCGGGGCATCCTCGGCGTGCTCGTCGCATGGCTGCTCGTCGACGGCCGCTCCGACGCGGCCCCGTTTTGCCTCTTCATCGTCGCGATCCTCACCGACCTCGTGGATGGGTGGCTCGCACGCAGGTTGGGCGCGACCACGGCCCTGGGCGCATCACTCGATCCCCTGGCCGACAAGGTGCTCACCGATGTCTGCTGGCTGGCGCTGTGGTGGGTGCGACGCGCGCCGGGCTACATCGCCCTCGTGATCGTGGTCCGGGATGTCCTCGTCGCCGTCGCCTATTCCCTCGCAACCCTCCGGGGGCGACGGTTCGAGCCCAACCTCCCCGGGCGGCTGATGGTCTCCTTCGAAGGTGTGGCGCTGGCGGTGCTGCTCTTCCACGGGCCCTGGCTAGGCGTACACTGGCCTTCGGTCGGGGTCGCACTGGGTGTGATCACCCTTTTGCTGTCCCTCGTGTCCGTCGCGGAGTACGCTTCGCGCGGCTCGGTTGCCCTGAAATCGACGCATTCGTAAGGATCTCGCTCCCATGGTCAAGCGCGCCCCCGTCGACCCGAACATCATCACCTCCATGCGCCTCCCCATGGCGCCAGTCGCGGTGGCGTTCCTGGTCACCGGCACCATATGGGGCACGATCGTGGCCGCGATCCTGGCGCTGTTGCTCGAGGTGTCCGATCTCCTCGACGGGTACGTCGCGCGCCGGTACGAACAGGTCACCGACTTCGGCAAGCTGTACGACCCGTTCTCGGACGCGTTCACCCGATACACCCTGTTCCTCGGGCTGTACGCCATCGGTGTGGCGCAGCTGTGGATGGTGATCGCCATCTTCTACCGAGATGCCGCGATCTCCTTCTTCCGCACCGTGGCGGCGACCCGCGAGGTGGTGGTGGCCGCGCGACCCTCGGGGAAGATCAAAGCCCTGTTCCAGGGCTTCGGAATGCAGTTCATCTTCCTGTTCCTGGTGCTCACCGAGGTCTACCCCGAGTGGGGGGCCATCCAGGATGTCCCCTACTGGATCATGGTCGTCATCACCCTGGTGACGATCGCGTCCTTCCTGGACTATTTCCGGGGCAACCTGCCTACGCTGCGCGACGCCTGGGAGAACCGTCCGCTGCTGCGGAAGAAGAAGAAAGGGTCCCCGGAGTGAGGCCGCTGCAGCGATGCTCGATGTCGTATACCCCCTGATAAGGCCGCTCCTCTTCTCCTTGGACGCCGAGCAGGCCCACGCCACGACCTTGAGGGCCCTCGCCGCCGCACCACGACTCGCTGGTCGGGTCGCGGCGCTCACCATGGGTCCACCACCGTCGGAGTTGGCCCGAGACGCCTTCGGGGTACGGCTGGCGGGCCCCGTTGGCCTTGCCGCCGGACTGGACAAGGACGCCATCGCCCTCCCCTTCTGGCCGTCGCTGGGGTTCGGTTTCGTGGAGGTGGGGACGGTCACCGCCCACCCCCAGCCGGGGAACCCCCGCCCGCGCCTGTTCCGGCTCCCTCGTGATCGCGCACTGATCAACCGGATGGGCTTCAACAACCACGGCAGCGCCGCCCTCGCCTCGCTGCTCCGCAGCCTGCGAGCACGGGACCGCTGGCCCGAGGTTCCGGTGGGCGTGAACGTCGGTAAGAGCAAGGTCACCCCCTTGGCCGAAGCCCACTCCGACTACGCCACCTCGGTGCGACGCCTGCAGGGCCTGGCGGACTACTTCGCCGTGAACGTCTCCTCGCCGAACACGCCTGGGTTGCGCGAGCTACAGGAGCGCGCACACTTGGAGCGGGTGCTGGACGCGGTGATGGAAGCCGCGGCGGGGACACCGGTGCTCCTCAAACTCGCGCCGGACCTGGAGGAGGACGCCCTCCGGGAGGCCGTCTCCCTGGCAGCCGAGGTCGGGGTGAAGGGCATTATCGCCGCCAACACCACCTTGTGCCGCGACAGGCTCGCTCGGGACCCCGAGCAGGCTGGTGGTCTCAGCGGCGCCCCACTCTGGCCACTGGCGCGGCAATGCATCACCACCGTGCTGCAGGAGGCCGCGGGTCGCCTGTCTGTCGTGGGCGTGGGCGGCATCGAAAACCCGGCGCAGGTCCGAGAGCTTCTGGAAGCCGGATGCGCCGCCGTCCAGGTCTATACCGGGCTCATCTTCCGGGGACCGGGGCTACCCGCTCAGGTCAACCGCGACCTCTCGAGGGACCCGCGTCCGCCCAGCCCTGTTCGTCACGACTGATGTGCCCTCGTTGCGCCGGCGAGCCACCTTGACACCCCTCCAAGGGGCGTTATGGACACGACCTCGCGGGTGTAGCTCAGTTGGTAGAGCACCAGCTTGCCATGCTGGCTGTCGCGAGTTCAAGTCTCGTCACCCGCTCCACCTCGGAAGAGCCGCCTCTCCCTCTACGAGAGGCGGCTTTTCGCGATCTGGAATGGCAATCCAGCTCCTATCGCTGGGCAACCATTTTCCACAGGTGCCGGCAGTGGCTGTGCCAGATCCCACGCCCCGGTCCAAAAGGACGCCGATCACAAGATGCCCCCCAGAGGCGCGCGGCACCTCTTCCTGTCATCCACAGATTTGTCCACAGGCCGGAATCGGACCGAAGCGAGTGGCCGCCTGCCACAGGGAGAGTAGATTTGCAACCTGAGCAGACCTTCTTTTTACGGAGGCTTCCGATGCGCAAGCTGTTCGTCGCTACCCTGGCTCTGATCCCACTTCTCGGGGGTTGTGGAAAGAAGGCCCCCCCCGAGGCGCACGTGGAGGCCAAACCGACCTTCACGGCACAGATGCCCGACA
>JAFDJI010000545.1 GCA_019307545.1 Deltaproteobacteria bacterium
GCGGAGTCCGTGGTGATCCGCGGTGGCGTGGGTACCGGGCTCAACCAGGGCATCGGCGCGCCTGCGCTGCACGCCGTGGCCATGGTCTCCTATGAACCTCCCTTCGCACGGGATGGTGATGGGGACGGCATCGCCGATAGGTTCGACGGGTGCCCCGAACAGGCGGAAGACCCCGACGGGTTCGAAGACCACGACGGGTGCCCCGATCTCGACAATGACGGCGACGGTCTCGCCGACGACGCGGACGATTGCCCCCTGGAGCCCGAAGACCCCGACGGGTTCGAAGATGACGACGGTTGTCCCGACCCGACGACCCGGGTCCGGGTCCGGATCACCGACCCGGACGGCCGCACCATCCAGGGGGTGCAGGCCACCCTGGCACCGACCGAGACCCTGGCCCCCGGCAACGCCGACTTCTCGGTGGACCTCGAGCCCGGCACCTACTCCCTCCAGGCGGAAGCCCAGGGGTTCGAGCCGATCTCCGCCACCATCAACGTCGGGGACGGCGCGCCCATCGAGGTGGTCCAGATCATGACGCCCCAGGTCCCCATGGGCGTGGTGATCATCGACCTGCTGGACCTGGAGGGCAATCCAATCGTCGGGGTGCTCAACATTGCTGGCGATGAGACCGCGATCGACGGCTCCGCCGAGTTCAGCATGCTCGCGGGGGACTACACCCTGATGGCCTCCGCCGAGGGTTTCAAGTCCCGCTCCCTACCCCTTCGGGTGAAGAAGAAGGACACGGTGCGGGTCCCGGTGGAGCTGAAGACCAGCTTCGGGACGCTGTCGATGAAGATCGCGGACCAAGACGGCCAGCCGCTCGCGGGGGCGACGTGGTGGCTCGACGAAGGTGAGCCGCAGGGGGTAGAAGGCGACGCCGCAGAGACCCGGCTCGACGAGGGGACCTACCAGGTATCCGCGTCCGCGCCGGGGTACCGGAAGGCCACCTCCGAGGTGAACGTGGTGGGCGGGGAAGCAGTGGTCGCGGTGCTGACCCTGTCGCCGGTACGGGTCCAGGTCAGGCGCGAGTACATCGACATCGCGGGAAAGGTGCACTTCGACACCGGCAGGGCCACCATCAAGCCCGAGAGCTTCGACCTGCTCGACGAAGTTGCGGAGACCCTGGTCGACCACCCCGAACTGCTCCAGGTCCGCATCGAAGGACACACGGACAACCGTGGGTCGGAGAGCGCCAACCAGGACCTGTCTGACCGACGCGCCGCCTCGGTCCGCGACTACCTCGTCGCCAAGGACGTCGAGACGGGCCGGCTGGAAAGCATCGGCTACGGCGAATCCCGACCGATCGACCGCGGAGAGAATAGTGAGGCCTGGTCCCTGAACCGACGGGTGGAGTTCTTCATCACCAAGCGAGCTGAACAGCCGGAGTGATCGCTCGGACAGAAGGAGACGGACGGAGATACGATCTTCGGAACCCAAAGAGGTGCCCCGTGACCATCGACGCCTACACCCGGTTCCTGCTCACCGTCATCGCCATTGCCCTCGCTGTGATCGCCGTACGCGGGATCAGCCCGCAACCCGCCTGGGCCACCGACAGGCTCGAGTGCCGCTTGGAAGGCCCGGTGGAGATCCGCTCCTTTTCTGACGAGCTGGACGTCCGGCTGCGCGATGTGGCAGAGCCCATCGAGGTGAAGGTCAGCCATGCCTTCGCCGAGCCCGGCACCAGCACCGGCAACCCCCTGTACGTCCAGGTGGTCCAGTAGCCGCTACTCGGCGCCCTCGGTGAGCGCCTCCAGCTCGTCGTACCCGGGCAGGGTGGACAGATCCGGCACCACGATGATCTCGATGCGCCGGTTGGCGGACCGCCCTTCCTTGGTGCGGTTGGTGTCCACCGGCTGGTATTCCGAGGAGGACGCGGCGCTCACCCGCTCCGGTGACACTCCGGACGCCACCAGGAGCGGCACCACCGAGATCGCGCGCCCCGAACCGAGGTGCCAGTTGGAGGGGAACCGGTCGGTGGCGATTGGGACGCTGTCGGTGTGGCCGGCGACCTGGTAGTGACGCTCGGGGATCGAGGCGAGGACGGCTGCGACGTCCTTCACTGCCCGGGTCCCCTTCGACGACAGGGTGGCCGATCCCGGGGAGAACAGGATGTCGGTGGCCAGCTCCACCACCATTTTGCCGTCGATCACCTTCACCTGGAGGGTGCCAGCGTCGATGAGGGACTGGAACCGGGTCACCAGGTCGCGGTACTCGCGAAGTGCCGCATCGGCGCGAGCCTTGCGCATCTCGGCATCCTGCAGCGCGATGCGCATCTCCTCCACGTCCTCCTGGAGCTCCCCCGCTTCGGCGACCTTGGCGGCCAGCTTGCGGTTGGTCTCCTCGAGCGCAGCCTCCGAAGCCTCCAGCTCGGTCTCCAGGCGTCCCAGGGTGTCGGAGAGCTGGGTGTTGCGGGCCTCGAGCTTGTCCACCTGCACCCGCAGGGACTCCTGCTCGGCCAGGGCGTCCTGGTAGCGCCCCTTGGGAACGCAAGCGCTGAGCAGCAACACGGCGATGGCGAGATAGCGCGGCACGAAGTCTCTTCTACCCTGTCAGGGGCCCTCGACGCGAATCTGTCCCCCAGAAGTGTCGGCCTCCAGGAGAAGCACCCCGGACAGGCCCACCACGAGGTCATCATCGCCGCGTCGGAGGGCGATCAAATGGAGCACGCCCGCTCTGGGCGCCACCTCGGGCTCGGCGACCTCCTCCACGCTCCCGGCGAGCAGGTGATAGCGGCCCGCGGAGAGCGGCGGCAAGCGGTACAGGCCGTCGGCCACCTGGGGAATGTGAACCCTCCACCCGGCCTCCTCCTCCCCCACCGCAGCCAGGGTGATCTCGCTCGCCTGGAGCATCCATGGCGAGAGGTCCACGTCGGGTCCCATGGGGCTCCAGTCCAGGGTCACTGCGGTGTCGCCGCGCACCCGCACCGCCCTCGGCGCGGCCGGGCGCTGATCGCAAGTGGCAGCGATGGTCACGGTCCCCGCCGCCTCGGCCACCCAGAAGCCCTCGCCAGACGGGTCCGCAACCTGGTCTCCCACCGTCACCTGGCAGGACGCGGGCGGGGACCCGTCCTCGGTGCGAAGCTCCACCCGGACGGACTGCGGTGCGTCCCGCAACGTCCACGCGTCTCCCGCGACTCGCAGGTTGGCCGGGAGGGGCTCCGCCAGGCTGGACGCGACGCACCCCGCTTCCGGCTCACCCACGGGGACCCCTTGCAGCGAAGCGGTGTCGCCATGGGGACACCGAGTGGTCATCCGGGCGGAAAAGCCGTCCCCCAGGTCCCAGGACAGGGTCAGGTCGCAGGGCTCCACCCGCTCGCAGTCCAAACGCACCGCCCGGACCGGCGGAAGTCGAAGCACCAGCACCTGTCCGTCGTCCTCCGCACGGTAGACCCGTCGGTACCAGACCCCCTCGCGGAGGAAGTGCACGTGCTGCTCCGGGGCCTTGTACTGAACGAAGAACGCACCCTCGGCGTCGGTTCGGTCGCCGGCCTCGATGCTCTCCACCAGCACACCCGGCACGGGGGCGCCGTTGGGGTCCAGGACCTGGCCCACCATGGCCAGCG
>JAFDJI010000090.1 GCA_019307545.1 Deltaproteobacteria bacterium
GGCCTGCCACCGCTGGCGAAGCGCGAAATGCTCCACACCGACGCGGGGATTCGCATCGTGTGCCTCACCGCGGTGACCCCCACGGAGGTGGGCGCGCACGTGGCCCGCATCGCCGAGGTCCTGGAGGCGTGGTGGGGCGAGGGCCCCGAGAGCCCCATCGACGCCCTCCTCGCGGGCCTGGTGGCCTTCCCGCCCCGCACCACCGGCGAGGCGGAGGCACAGATCCGCGCCACCCTGGCCGAGGATCTGACCAGCCGGCGCCATCGCCTGGCCGCGAGAGCATACCGGCTGCGATTCGAAGATCGCATGGCTCGGCTGCTCTCCCTGCTCCGGCGGCTCGGGGGTGCCGTCCCCGCCCCCGAGGGCCACGGCGCGATTGGGGTGGACATGGAGGGTCGCACCACGGTGGTGACGTCTCGCGACGGGTGGATTCGCTGGGGTCCGGGCTCGGATCCGGCCGTGATCCGCGACCGAGGTGGCTCGCTCCGGGTCCCCGAGGTCCGTCGCCTGCTGCGCTCCCGCGCGGCATCGCCGCCGAACCCCCGCCTGCAGACCGAGGTGGGGGGAGATCCGACGTCAGTCGATGCGGTCTGTCAGTGGCTCTCCGCGGCGATCCGGCTCCGCACGGTGCGCAAACTGCTCGAAGCCTCCCCCGCGATCCGGAGACCTACGGGTCGACCGTGAACAGGGCGCTCTGCACCTCGGTGCCATCCGCCAGCCGGGCCACCAGACGGTAGGACCCGTCGAGCAGCGGATAGCCGGGTACTGCGCGGGTGGCTGGCAGGTGGAACGTCCAGTGGAAGGCGCGCTCCGGGGCGGACAGGGTCTGGTGGTACGCGGGGTCGGTGGTGAGGTCCACCCAGAAGGCGTAGCCGTCGCTGTCGACCGGCAGACCGTTGGAGCGCAGCACGGGCGTCCCGTCGTCATGGGCCAGGGTCGCCACCGGCGCCCCCAACCACGGGTCGTGGCCCGCCACGGCGAAGGTGATCACGTCCGTCGGACCGTAGGCGTCCTGGACCTCCACCACCACCTCCCCCAGGGCCACGGGCGTCGCCGCCTGAAACGGGGTGTAGTCGCCGACCTCGAAGGCCGGGACGGGTGGGGGGTCGAACAAGCGAACGAGGGGGATCTCCTGGTGGGTCACGTCGAAGGCCTCCACCAAGCGGTCGCGCATGTACTCGCCCTGTTTGGGCCCCCACAACGCCCCACTCGCCTCGTAGCCCCCCTGCCACCAGTCCTCCTCGAGGATGGCGTAGCCGTTGTAGTCCTGGGCATAGCCGAAGAACATCACCTCGCTCACACCCGCTCGAGCTTCGATCGCCTGAAGCACCTGCTCGGCGAGCAGGGTTCCGGGCTCGCCGGGCCAGGTCACGAAGTGGACGTCGCCTACCTGCCCCACCGACACCACGGTCTGGTTCGGGGCCGGAAACTCTTCGGTGAAGCTGATGCACGCCTGGTCGATACCCTCCTCGATGGTGCTCGGGTCGCAGTCGGCCTCGGTGCTGCTTCCGCAGTAAACCGCCCCGTAGTCGTAGGGGAACACCCCCGGTTCGTAGCCGATGACCTCCCGGTCGATGCGGAACCGATGGGTCTCCATGAAGAGCGCCGGGTCGTCCCACCACCTCACGTCCAGCAGCGCTTCTTCCACCGCATCCGCCACCACGGCGCCGATGGCCTCCATGCGGTCGTAGCCGCCGGGCTGGGGGGCCCCGGTACCCTCGATCTCGGGGTTGCCGGGGGACATGTCCGCGCCCCAACTGTTGAACACCAGCACCTCGACCGGGTGGTCGAACCGGCCCTCCACCAACTCCTCGATGGCGCCATGCACGTCCGGACTGAGCGTGTAGTCACCGATGCCCAGGACCGTGCCGTGAATGGCAAAGCTCAGCAGCAGGGCCTCGAGGTGGCCATCGCGCTCCAGTGCCAGCAACGGTGCGGTGGAGTTGGTGTAGTCGAGGCCGTCCTCGCACCGCCGGTCGTTGTGGGCTTCCGAAGGAAACGCCACCGCATGCCCGAGCCGCGCCGGCGCGAGATCGGCGTACGCGGCCTCCACCACATCCGCCATCGCGTCCACCATCCGCTCGTAGAACTCCGGGAAGAAGGTGTCCGCGATGAAGACGAACGGGCCACCGCTGTCGATCACCCGACCCGGACCCGAGTGGGTGTGGGTCGCACCCAGCATCAGGATGTCGTCGAAGTCCCGCCCGGTGCGATCCTTCAGCTCAAGGACCAGACCGCGACGGAACTGCTGGAACACCCCGACCGTATCGGAGCGCAGGAACACCACCTCGAAGTCCTCACCCCTCGACAGGGCCACAGCCTCGAAGGCCGGGTGACCGTGGATTCGCTTGGTTCCGGGATAGATATCCGCGAAGGGGGTAGGGTTTGGCGTGACGCCGAAGGGCCCATACCCAGTGGTCCCGATGCCCAGGGGCACGGGCATACGAATCCGGGCAATCCCAGCCTGGAGCTCGCCCGGCTCCGGGGACTCCGGCTCGGTGCACGAAAATAGGCTGGCGGCGACAACGGCGTACAAGACGCGATGGAAACGCATCGAGGAAGTTCCCTCCATCCCGGGCGACAGAACGACCGCCCAGGATAGCGCGAGGCGACGTCATCCGCTCGACGGCCTGAGTGCGAAACCCCCACCGGTGCTATCGTTGAACCACAACGTGGAGGGGGAGACGCAACCTGGAAGTTGAGGTCTTCGGTAGCCTAGGAGGGGAATGTCGGCCGGGCGCCAGTACCGACTCATCCGTGAGCTAGGCACCGGCACGTTCGGCACGGTGTACCACGCCGAGCTCCAGACCCTGGGCGACTTCAAGAAGGACGTCGCCCTCAAGGTGCTCCACCCCTCATGGGAGCGAAACCTGGACGCCGCGGGGCGGTTCCGCGACGAGGCCCGCCTGCTCGGACAGCTCCGCCACCGGCACATCGTGAAGGTCGATGGGCTCGCGCGCGTGGGCGGCCGGTGGGCCGTGGTGATGGAGTACGTAGATGGTGTCGACTGCAACGTGATCGTCAAGGCCTGCCGCAAGGCGGGGGATGGCTACCCGATTCCCGCTGCCATGGAGGTCTGCGCCGCCGTGGCGAGCGCGCTGGATGCGGCCTTCCATTTCCAGCCGGAGGGGGAAGACACGCTCCGGGTCGTCCACCGGGACATCAAGCCGAGCAACATCCGGCTCACCAGGGACGGCGACGTGAAGGTCTTGGACTTTGGCATCGCCCAAGCGGACTTCGAGGGCCGGGAGGTCATCACCGACTCGGTCCGCTACGGCTCCATCCGGTACATGTCCCCGGAGCGACGCGCCACGTCCCGGGACACCGCCGCGGGGGACGTGTACGGCCTCGGGTGCGTGCTGTACGAGTTCCTGGTGGGCCGCCCCTTTGGAAACGCGGAGATGACGCCCGGCGAGCACAGGGAGAAGGTGACCGGAGCCATGCGGACGGTCCGACGCCGCGCGGGTCGCGACGCCGAGCCCATCATCGCGCTTCTGGAGAAGATGTTCGCCTTCGAACCCTCGGAACGCCCCTCTGCGGAGGAGACGAGCGAGGAATGCAGGCGTCTCTCCAAGAGTATCCCGGGCGAGGACCAGTTCAGCTTCGCGAAGCGTTTCGTCCCCCAGGTGTATTCCTACGTTGCAGACGAGTCGGTCGAGGTGGATCGAACGGTCGGTCCCTCGGCTCCGGGCGCCCCGGCCGAGGTCGCCCGAAGAGGACACACCCGACGGCTGCTGCGCGAGGAGACCATCGTGCCGGCCCCGCCGCGGACACGTAGAGCGAAGGCGCGGTCTCGCCCCATCCTCCCCATCCGCCACGTGACCCTGCCGATCACCGCGGCCGCCGTGTTGGTGGCCATTTCCTTCGCCTTCCAACTCGCTCCATCCGCTTCCGCGTCGGGCACCGCGGTCATCGCGAACCAACGGGTCCACGCGGCGACCGCGATCTCCTACCCGCCGCTCCCGTCCATCCCGCCCCCGGAAGACGCGGCCCAAGAGGACACCGGGTTGATTGCCCTCGACAGCCCGCCCGCGGACGAGACAACGGGCCCCGAGGAGACACCCACCCCCACCCTCGCTCGACCACCCGAGCCGGCAAACAAGGAGGTCGAAGCTCCTACGGAAGCAGAGGAGGTCGATCTCTCCCGCCTCCCGCTGCTACGGGCGGTGAAGTTCACCCTGGCGGGGGCGGAGGCGATGGAGGCCGATTGCCTGGGGGCGCGGGCAGTCGGCACCAGCTCGGTGCTGGTTCGGGACCCGCGCGAGGGGCCGTGCACGGTACGCGCCCTCGTGGACGGCATCGACTACGAGGTCGAAGTGCGGGTCGAAGAAGCCGCGGGCCTCACCTGCACCGTGGATGGAGAGACGCTCGCGTGTCGCTGATCGCGCTCCTGCTCTCCCTGGCGATCGCCCATGGACAGGGCTCGGTGGTCTGGCTGCGGGGCCCGATCGACCCCACGGCCACCGAAGGGCTCGTGGACATCCCGGTCGAGGACATCGTCGAGCACGAGGACTGGACCAAGGCTGATTCGGCAGCCATCGACACCCTGGCGGCGGAGTTCGAGGCCGTGCAGCCCCTGGTGCAGCAGTTCGACGGAGAGTTGGAGATCATGGCGCGCCTGCAACAGGCGCTCGCTGAGGTCCACGTCATCCGAGGCAACGAGGACCGCGCGTTGGTGTTCGACGCCCTCGTGTTCCAGGGCTTCGCGGTCAAACGCTATTTCCAGGATGCCCTTGCCACCGATCTCGCCGCGGAGGCGTACCGGGTGCGCCTGGGCGAGGCGACGGTGGTGGCGCCTTGGGTCGACGCCGTGGCCCTCGACCCGGACCGCGAAGTGACCGCCGAGGACATCGCGGAGGAGCCCGAGCGGCGGGCCTTCGCCGACACCCGCGCCCACCTGTTGGTGGCTCCCCGCGCCACGGTGTCCTTCGACCCCCTGCCTCGTACCGCGCTCGCCTCGGTGGATGGTCGTCTCGTCACCTGGGAACAGGACGGCTCGCTTCGCAGCCATGTGCTCCCCGGACGCCACCGGATCGCCCTGTGGCAGGGAAAGAAGATCATCGCGCGGGACGACCTCTGGCTGGAGCCCGATGCCACCCACACCTTCCACCGGCGCCCCACCCCCGAGGAGGTGGATGGCCTGGCCTGGCAACTCACCATGGGCGCCAAATCGGTGCGACTGGAGCCGGTGGTGGTGGAGGCGCTGTACCCGTTGGAGCCCCCCATTTACCTCGCTGTGGCGGGGGAGACGGACCCGTGGCTGTACCAGGTGGAGGGCTCCTTCGCGGTGGACACCGTCGAGCCGGAGCCCGTAATTCCCGAGCCCCCACCGGAGCCGGAGCCGAAGGATTGGCCGGTGGCGTTCCACGCGCTCGGGGGTGTGGCCTGGATGTTCGACGGGAACTTCTACAGGTCGAACGAGGACGAGGGCGCACCCCGCGCCTTTGCCACCTCTCACGCCGCTCCTCCCATCGTGGGTCTGGCGTTGACCGCCACCGTCGTCACCGCCGAAGTGGGCGTTGGTCTGGATGCCGCGGTGCCGTCGGGCCGCTGGCATCACCTGGATACCGCTGGGGGGGAGCTTCGGCTGCGGCTGCATCCCTACCTGAGCGTGGGCCCCGCTGACCTTCCCGTCCGTTTCACCGTCGGTGCGTTGCTCCCGTGGCACGCCGCAGTCGGGATCCGCGGCTGCTTGGAACTTCGGGAAGGGGTGATGCTGACGGGGGCCTGGGTCCAGGGGATCGGCGTCAGCCGTCCATCGTCGCAGGGTCCCCCCGTCCCGGCACACCTCGCGGTCATCGGGATCACGAGCTCTCTGGGGATCCCCCTACCGTCATCGGGATCATGAGCTCGAAGGTGGTGCCCTTTGCCGCTTCGGAGGTCACCACCAGGTCGCCGCCCTGAGCACGGCAGAACTCCCGGCTGATGAGGAGCCCGAGCCCGGTCTTGTGGTACTTCGGCAGCGCCCGGGATGGTTGACCCATGAACCCATGGATCATCTGGGTGATCTCGGTTTCCGAGATCTCGAGATCCGGGTGGGAGATCCGGTACACCACCGTGACCCGGCCCGCCGCGTCGGTCTGCTTGTGCACAGAGAGCTTCAGCTCGCCCTGCCCGGTGATGCCCGTGGCCTCCCGAATGACGTTGGTGATCGCCCGTTGGAGCTTGTAGCGGTCGGCCGTCATGCGACGCACATCTGGCGCCCGCTCCACGGTCAACGTGGTGAGGGTGCGGTTGATGAGAGAGGCGACGTCCGAAGTCACGTCGTCCAGAAGTTGCTCCACCTCGAAGTCCTCGAGCTCGAGCGTCAGGGTGCCGGCGAACACTCGCTGCAATGAGACCACGTCGTCCACGAGCGCCAACATGTGGGCACCGGCGCGCTGGATCTTGTCCAGGTCCGGGACCAGGTCGTGCTGCTCGAGATGGACCGCATCCTCCTGGAGCATCTCTGCGTAGCCGATGATGGCGTTGAGCGGCGTCCGCAGCTCGTGGCTGATGTACGCGACGAACTCGTCGCCGGCGAAGATCTGCGAGGTGGTGGACTCCTCCGGTGGCTCCTCGGGCAGGGTCAGCCCCAGGGGCGTCCGGCTGCGCATGCCCGCCACCACCGCGGCCAGGAGCAACATGGCTGCCAGCGCTGTCGACAGCGCGAGGTTCAGGGATCGCTCCCGTTTCAAGCCGGCGAGGGAGTAGCCCACCTGCACCGTCGCTTGCGGCGCCACCGCCGGCACCACCGCCCCCACGTGCAGGAGGTCGCGGCCGTAGACCGCGCCGAAGCCACCGCGAAGCGCCACGGCCGCCGTGGCGTGGTGACCCGCGAGCACCCTGTCTCCCTGGCGCACCACCGCGTACTTCACCTCGGGAATGGCGGCGAGCCCATCGACCACGCGCTGCACTCCGTCATCCAGAGCGAGGTGAACGCTCGGTGCCGCCACGCCTGCGGCAACGGTGACCAGCGCAACCGCTTCCCGCTCCGTCGATGCTCGAGCACGACCGGACAGGTGGCTCGGCAGGAAGAGCATCACCACCACGGCCACCACCGCGAGCGCAACGGCCAGGAGAATCGCCCCCTGGCCGAACGATGCGTCCCCGCGGTCAGCTGCCATCAGACCCCAGCAAGCCCTCGATCTTGGAGAGGAGCCGTTTCAGGTCGACGGGCTTGGTGTCGTAGTCGTCGCACCCAGCATCCAGTGCCTTCTGGCGATCGCCCCGCATGGCATGTGCCGTCAGCGCGATCACCGGGATGCCGCGCGTGTCCTCGTCCGCCTTCAGGATCCGGGTCGCCTCCCAACCGTCGGTGACGGGCAGGCTCATGTCCATGAGGATCAAATCCGGCCTTTGCTCACGGGCGATCTCGATGCCCCTTGCGCCGTCTTCGGCGATCAGTACGTCGTACTTGCGACGGATGAGACGACGCGAGAGCATGTCCCGATTCATCTCGTTGTCTTCGACGAGCAGGATGCGAGCCATCAGCACCTCTGACCTGATCCGGACCCCTCTTCCGACGGTAGCACGGGCGATGCGTCGCGCGTCGCACGGTGGGATCGGACTCGGGATCTAACCCCGATTGGAGCCGGGCCGCGAGACATGTCAGGATGGTGCGGCAAGCGAGGCGTGGAATGAGTCAGCCGGCCCAGAGCCCCGGGCCCGACCAGCACGGACAGGAGCCCGCAAAGAGCCGCAAGGACTCCTCCAAGGTGCGCCCACAAGGGAATCGGCGTGCCGTGGCGCTCTCCATCGTCGCGGGGTTCCTCCTGGTGGTGGGCACCTGGCTGGTGGACATGGCCGCCTTCGAAGGCGTTCCGTGGCAGGTCTACGCTCGCAGCCCGGCCCACTGGGTCCTGATCCTCACCCCGGTGCTGGCGTGGTTCTTCGTGTGGCGGCTGTCCAAGCTGGAACCTGCGGTACGGACGAAGCGCAAGCGGAGGGAGGGAGAGCGAAGCGCCATCCAACCGCTGGTCCGATCGGCACGGCGGAGCGAGCGCAGCGCCCAGGCCGTGATGGAGAACGTGCTCGACGGCATCGTCGTCCTCACCGGCGAAGGGGTGGTCCAGGACGTGAACCCCGCCTTGGAGCGGATGTTCGGGTACAGCAAGTACGAGCTGATCGGGAAGGACATGAAGCTCCTGGTCCCGAAGCACGGCGAGCCGGACTCCGCAATCAGCACCTTCCGCCGCACGGTGACCAACGAGATCATGGGGGTCGAGTGGCAGATGGAGGGCCGTCACAAGGACGGCACCGCGATCCCCCTGGAGCTCAGCTTCAACGCGGTCGACGTAGATGAACAGAAGCTCTTCATCTACGTGATGCGCGACATCAGTGCGCGCAAGGAGGAGGAGGAGAAGCGCAAGCGCATCCACGAGGAGTTGGCTGCGGCCCGTGACCACGCGCTGGCAGCGAGCCGCTCCAAGAGCGTCTTCCTCGCCAGCGTGAGCCACGAGCTTCGCACCCCGCTCAATGCGATCCTCGGCTACAGCGAGATGCTCCACGAGGACATCGACGAGGAGAAGCACGCGGAGCTTTCCGCCGATTTATCCAAGATCCACAACGCCGGAAAACACCTCCTCCAGGTCATCAACACCATCCTCGATCTCTCCAAGATCGAGGCGGGTCGGATGGAGACGTTCCTGGAGACCTTCGATGTCCGGAAGCTGGTGAGCAACGTGATCGCCACCATCCGCCCCATGGCGCTCCAGAACGGCAACGACCTGGAGGTGTGGATCGCCCCGGAGGTGTCCCACCTCACCTCGGACGCCACCAAGGTGCGCCAGACGCTGTTCAACCTGTTGAGCAACGCCAACAAGTTCACCCAGGAGGGGACGATCCGGGTCGAGGTGGACCACGTCCAGGAGGAAGACGGGCCGTGGATCGCGTTCCGGATCATCGACACCGGCATTGGTATGACGCAGGAGCAGATGGAAAGGCTGTTCCAGGAGTTCACCCAGGCCCACGCCAGGACCTACAGGCAGTACGGCGGCACCGGACTCGGCCTCGCCATCAGCCGCCGGTTCGCCAACATGCTCCAAGGTGACATCACCGTGGAGAGCGAGCTCGGCGAGGGGTCGGTGTTCACCCTGCTCCTGCCCGAGCGCACGATCTCCCCGACCGAGGAGGAGCCGACGGAGGTGCCGGAGCCAGAACGCACCGATGATTTCATCGCCGGCCGGCCACCGGGCATCGGCACCATTCTGGTGGTGGATGACGACCGCACCGTCCGCGAGCTGCTCCACCGCCACCTGACCAAGGACGGGTTTGCGGTCGCCACCGCGGCGAGCGGACAGGAGGCGCTGAGGCTGGCCAGGGAGCTGCGTCCGACCGCCATCACCCTGGATGTGATGATGCCGGAGATGGACGGTTGGTCGGTGCTCTCCCAGCTCAAGGCCGACGACGAGCTCGCCGATATCCCGGTAATCATGCTCACCATGGTCTCGGACCGGAGCATGGGGTACGCGCTCGGGGCCACCGACTACCTCTCCAAGCCGATCGACCGCACCAAGCTCTCCGCCGTGCTCAGGCGCTACCGCTGCGCCAATCCGCCCTGTCCGGTGCTGGTGGTGGAGGACGAGGGTGACATCCGCGAGCTGATGGTGCGGATGCTCACCAAGGAAGGCTGGGCAGTGAGCGAGGCCGCCAACGGTCGCGAGGCCCTGGAGAGGGTGGAGGAGAACCTGCCGGAGCTCATCCTCCTTGACCTGCTCATGCCGGACATGGATGGCTTCGAGTTCCTGGCCGAACTCCGCATGCGGCCGGTCTGGCGGCGCATTCCGGTGGTGGTGGTGACCGCGATGGACCTCACCGAAGAAGACAACGAGCGGCTGCGCGGGTCAGTGTCGCGCATCCTGCGCAAGGGCGTGCACTCCCACGATCAACTCCTCCAGGAGGTGCACTCCGCGGTGCACGAAGCAGTGCAGCGCCAGGTGGACCAGGGAAGGGAATAGCCAGGGACGTGGCCGAGGGAAGACGACCCCCAGCCCGGGACGATACCCTCGCTGAAGCGCTCGACTCGCTCACGGCACAGACCGATCCCGATTTCGAGGTCGTGGTCGTCGATGACGGGAGCACCGATGGCACCGCGGCGGTCGCCCTGGCATGCGCCGAAGGGGATCCTCGCATCCAGGTCTACCGGCGCCCACCCAAGGGTCTGGTCGCAGCCCTGATTTTCGGCCTCACCGTGTGCCGCGGTCGATTCGTGGTGAGGATGGACGCCGACGACCGGGCCCGCCCGGAGCGGCTGGAACGGCAACTCGCGCTCCTGACGCGGGATGCCCGCCTCGCAGTGGTGGACGGCCAGGTGCGGTTCTTCCGCGACGTCGGGAGCGTTCCGGGCGGCATGCAGCGCTACCAGCGATGGGTCAATGGGGTCATCGAGCCGGAGGACTTCGATCGCCTCCTCCTGGTGGAGAGCCCGGTGGTCCACCCGGCGGCCACCTTCCGGCGGGACGCGGTGGTTTCGCTGGGTGGCTACCGCGAGGGCCCCTTTCCCGAGGACTACGACCTCTGGCTCCGCCTGCACGCGGCCGGGTGGCGGTTCCGCAAGTTGCCCGAGGTGGTGGTGGAGATGCGCGACCGGCCCGGGCGGCTGACCCGCACCGACGCTCGGTACGGAAAGGACGGGTTCCGATGGGTGCGGCAGATGTGGCTCACGCAGACCGTTCTGACGAAGTCCCGTCTCGTGGTGCTCTGGGCGAGCCGCAAAGAGAGCCGCCCATGGCTGCGATGGCTGCTCGCGCAGGGCCACACCGTCGTCGCCCTGGTCGATGTGGACCCCAGGAAGATCGGAGCCATCCGAAAGGGCGTGTCAGTCGTCTCGACGGAGGCGCTGCCCGAGTTGGACACCGAGATCGCCCTGGTTGCGGTGGGCGGGATCGGGGCCCGTGCGCAGTGCAGGGCAATCGTGGAGAACCTCAGGCCGGACTGGCAGGAGGGACGAGACTGGTGGGCGGTCCTCTAGGCGCTCAGGGGTATTCGCAGACCCCGTTCGGGTAGCAGGTACCAACAGTCTCCAGGCAGATGGTGGCGGGCGGCGGGCACACCGCGCCTTCCACGATCACCCACACGTCCACGGGACCCTCGGTCTCCTCGGTGGCGGGGTCGAAATCGAGGTCGCCCGATGCGCCGGTGACGTCGATGCCGTGTCCATCCCCGAACGCATCCAACACGTCCGTCCAGGTGCCAGGGCGGATGTCGATGGGCGCGCCGCTGCTCAACCGGCGCAGTCCACGTCCGATCCCAGGGGCCACGATCTCGCCCTCCTGGAGCAGGCTCCACGCCGTTCCATACATTCCGAGCCAGGCGGCGTCGTAGGAGTGTGCGGTCCACGCATACTTCACCGGATCGTCTCCATAGGCGGCGGAGTAGCTTGCCTGGAACGCCTCGTAGACGCTGCCCTCGGGCAGCGACGGGCGAGTACCGCGCACCTTGGCGTACAGGTGCGTGGCTGCGGACGTCGGTTCCAGCAACCCGAAGTCGGCCGCGCCATCCGTCAGGTACAGAAGATCGACGTTCTGGTAGCCAGAGAGCACCGCGGCGGCGTTGAGGAAGGCAATCCCGTCCAGCAGCTCCGAGGAGATGA
>JAFDJI010000546.1 GCA_019307545.1 Deltaproteobacteria bacterium
CAGCGTAGGTGTTCCCCTCGACCAGGTTGAGCATCGAGCCGTCTTCGAGCGCTACCCGGGTCGTTCCGTCAGCCGTGGTGCTGATCGCGTTCCCCTTGACCACGATGTCCCTGCAATCTCTGAGTAGGATTCCGGCGGAGCCCGCGTTCGCCAGGGTGTTTCCCTCGATCCTGCTGTCCTTCGAGACCCAGATGAGGATGTTGCCATCGGTGGACCCCTCGAATCGGTTGCCCTCCACGTCCCAGCCCGTGCCCCTGACGATCTGGATGGAGGGCGAACACCCATGAAACTCGTTGTCCTCGATCGTCCCGTAGGCGATCCCGGACGGGTAGTAGCCTTGGGTCCCGTCCCAGGCGCTGATGGCGAAGCCGGCGGGAACGCCAGCCATCGAATCACCGGGCCGGCAGTGGACCACGTTGCCCTCCACCTGCGTGTTGACCTGCGCATCCCAAAGGTTCATGGCCCGCTGGGTGGAGACAAACGTGTTGTCGACGATGCGCAGATCCAGAATCGCCTCCCCGATGCCCAGGGTATCGATGGGCGACTGCCAGAAGTCGTTTTCGGGGGTGATGGGGAGAGTGTTCTCGAAGTGGTTGTTCCGGATTGTCATCCCGTTGACCTCGCCGAAGGCGCGCACGCCCTCGGCCGACGTCAGGTTGAAGGTGCAGTCCTCGATGGTGACGTCCTCCGCCCCGCGGTACGGGCTCCCATTCCGGTTGCCCGGAATGCCGACCACGTTCACGGCCGTGTTCATGCTCTCGAAGTGCAGGTTCCGGAACGTCACCCGCGCCGCCATGTGGTCCTCGTCGCCCAGGACCGAGAACATCACGTTGAGCCAGACCAGGCTGTTCTGGGTCTGGTCGCCCAGCGCCTCGGGATCCGGGATTCCCTGGATCGTGCTCAGCAGGGTCCCATCTGAATCCACCGCGCCCTCGATCACCAGGTCCTGCTTCGCCCAGACCACCACCCCGTTTCCGTCCAGTGCGTACGCGGATTCGAGGCCATGCCGATCGTAGACACAGACCGGACCGTCACCCATCGAGTTGTACAGGTCGCACGTGTAGCGGCGGCGCGGGGTGGTCGTGTCGTCTTCCGGGTGGAGGATCGCCACCGCACGGAAGTCGAACACGCCCGGCTCGAATTGGACCGTGTACTCATCTGACGGCGACTCCTCGGACGCATCTGGCGCCCCGTCGACCGCTTCCTGCACCAACTCCAGCGTGTCCAGGGAGTTCAGCATCTGTTGCACGGGGTCGGTGGAGACCTCAGTCGGAGGGATGGCGACCAGGTTGGTCGAACTGCACCCGGAGAAGGAGAGGGCCCACGCAAGGGCAATCACGGTGCCGACTATGCTCGAGCGTTTCATGGGCTCTCCTTTATCGGAGCGCAGAGACCTGGCCAGCGCCATGGCCGAGCGTGGCCCCCGGGGCGGTGGCGCTCTTTGGACGCTCAGCGACCACTGCCGTTACGTGACAACCCCTGCTGCCCGCTCCCCTGGCACCGTGGACAGCAAGTACGACAGCCCGGCTCGGCTGGGCTATGCGCGGGCTGAGGGGCTCCGTCGCCCCGCCACAGAGGCGTATGAAGGTACGAATGTCCAGCCATCGTCGTTGCTCGAGGCCGCGTTGTTCCACGCCGGCCCAGACCAGCCCCTTCGTTTGGTGCGCCGTGCTGCTCATCGGCTTGGTCGGGTGCTCGCCATGCGACACGGATGAGACGTGTCCCGAGGTCAGCGTCTGCGACGAGGGCTATGTCCGCGTCGATACCCTGCGCGCGGCAGCGGAGTGCACCGGCGTTTTGATCGGTACCGCGCTGACCCCGAGCCCGCTCGACACCGATGCGGACTACGCCGAGATCGCGGGGACCGAGTTCAACTACATCACCCCCGAGAACGCCATGAAGTGGAAGGCGGTCGAGGAGGTCGAGGACGAGTGGGACTTCGAGGACGCCGATGCGGTGGTGGACTTCGCCGAGGCCCACGGTCAAGCCGTCAAGGGCCACGTGTTGGTGTGGCACAAGCTCCCGCCCTGGATCGACGAGAACATCAGTGCCGAGGACCTCGAAGCCGCCATGTCGACCTACATCACCACGATGGTCGAGCGTTACCGGGGCCGCGTCTTCGCCTGGGACGTGGTCAACGAGGTGTTCGAGTTTACCGGCACCTACCGGCGGAGCATTCTGTACGAGAAGCTGGGCGAGGATTTCATCGCCGACGCCTTCCGCCTGGCCCACGCGGCCGATCCCGATGCCATCCTGCTGTACAACGACTACGACATCGAAGGCGTTGGCGCCAAGTCCGACGCCGTCCACGCGATGGTGAGCGAGTTGCTCGCGGACGGGGTTCCGATCCACGGGGTCGGGTTCCAGACGCATTTGAACGCCGCGACCTGCCCCAGCGCGAGCGAGGTCGAGGAGAACTTCCACCGGTTCGGAGAGCTGGGTATCAACGTCAACATCAGCGAGATGGACCTCAGGATCGCGAAACTCGTCCTCGATGCGTCGGGCGAGCCCGATCCGGGCAATCTCGACGCGCGCCTCGGCACCCAGAAGGTCCTGTACCACCAGTACGTATCAGCCTGCCTTGCCGAGCCAGCCTGTGACGCGATCACGTTCTGGGGCTTCACCGATGCGCGGACCTGGGTCGACGGATTCTTCGGCCCGGACGACCCGCTGCTGTTCGATGACCAGTACCACAAGAAGCCCGCGTACTTCGGGGTCCGGGACGCGCTCGTCGGCTTGCCGCTCGCAGCCACCGGCGGCAACCGGATCCGGAACCCCGGGTTCGAGGACGACACCGACCACTGGACATCCTGGGAAGGCAGCATCGCCGCATCGAGCGAGCAAGCGCGAACCGGGGACTACAGCGTGCGATCCTACGACCGCACCGCGGACCACGCAGGGCCGGTCCAGAGTCTGCTCGACAGGCTGGAGCCAGGGGGCGCGTATTCCGTGTCGGTGTGGGCTCGGCTGCGCAACGACAGCGGACCTCACACCATCAAGACCACCATGCGCCGCAGCGACGGTTCGGGCATCCACTACGATCGAATCGCCACGGCCGAGGTGACCGACTCGGCTTGGACCCTTCTGGAGGGGACCTGGATATTCGAGGCGAAGCTGCCCATCGAATCGCTTTCGTTCTACGTCGAGGGGCCCCCCCCGGAGGTGGAGTACTTCGTCGACGACGTTCGCGTCAGCGCCTACTGAGTCCCTCGAAGCGCCAGCGGCGCCGATGTGCCCTTCGCTCCACCGGCGACACTCGTGAGCGTCCGCGATACGCTAACGGTGGCGTTGGAGACCGAAGTGCCGCCTCTCGACCCGACAGAGCTCCGAGAATACGCCCGCCGAGACTGGGGTGCCCCGGAGCGGCTGGCTCGTAAGCACCGAGCACGCCAACCGATCCAGCACAAGATCCAGCTCGCCATCGAGCTCTATGAGGCGGCTCGAGCCACCCGTCCCGACTGGCCCGACGACGCAACCCGCCGGGCGGACTTCGAGGCTCACGTACGAGTCCGCGCCCTACTTGACAGGGCCGCCCATGTCGGCGC
>JAFDJI010000091.1 GCA_019307545.1 Deltaproteobacteria bacterium
ACCCGTTCAGCTTCTACGTGGGCGACGCGCTCTCCATCCACTGCGACGATTTCGAGGTGGACGACGGCGGGTATACCCACGAAACGTTGTCCGGGGGGGGCGATGACGACTGGGCCTGGGGCAACCCCCGCGGCCGGGGCGGTGATCCCGACCGGGCCGCGTCTGGCAGCAGGGTGTGGGGCAACGACCTGGGCAGTGGCTACGGCGACGGACAGTACCTGAACCGCAAGCACAGCCGCCTCACCGCGCCAGAGGTCGACACCGCGCACTACGAGGGCGTGTTCCTGCACTACTGGCGTTGGCTCGGTGTGGAGGACGGCTTCTACGACCAGGCGCGCATCCTGGCGAACGGTGAACTGGTGTGGTCGAACTGGGTCAACTCCCAGAGCAAGTCCGACCACCACCAGGACCGCCAGTGGAACCCCCAGGCAGTCGACCTGCAGGGAATCGCGGACCGGGGGTTGGTGCAACTCGCCTGGGAGATCGAAAGTGACGAGGGCCTCTCCCTGGCAGGCTGGAACATCGACGACGTGTGCGTGCTCGCTCCGGCCACCCCCGACAACCGCCTCGGGATCAGCGATTTCCTCGCCGAGGGCGACGGGGAGCGCGCCATCGACCTGTCCTGGACCAACCCGAGCCATGCTCCCCTCCACGAGATCGTCGTCGTTCGCAGGCAACGGGACTGGCCCGACGGCCCGGACGACGGCAAGGTGGTGTTCGAGGACGACGACCCGGACCTGGGAGAGGTGGTCGCATTCACCGATGACAAGGTGAACGGACGGGGCGCCTACTACTACGCGGTGTACGCCAACGACGGACACGCCTGGCTGAGCTGGACCCTCCCCGGTTGGAACGCGTCGCTTGCCGCAGTGAGCGGCAACCCCGAGGACCAGATCCGGGGAGGATGCGGTTGTGCCAGCTTCCCGGCCGGCGCGCCAACGCTCGGTGTCGGGCTTGCCTTGCTGGCGTTGGCGGGTCTGCGTCGCCGTCGCACAGCATGTCGCAGGACTGCACGCTAACCTGTGCACATGCTCCAGGTCTTGCTCCTGCTCCTGCTCTCGGCACGCGCGGAGATGCCCTTGCCATCCTATTCCGATGCGGTTGGGCGCTCGGCATGGGTGCAGGTGAACGAGTTGGTGGAGCGGGGCCAGTACGAGGAGGCCATTGCAGAGGCCCAGCGGTTCCAGGACACGGTCATCGAGACCGCTGGGCTGGAGTACCTGATCGGTCTGTCCTATCGCTTCCTCGACAACCCCAAGCGCGCCGAGAGGCACTTGCGTCACTCGGTAGAGTTGGACCCCGACTACCACTCACCCTGGAGCGACCTGGGTGAGATCTACCTCGTCCAGGGCCGTTTCGATGAGGCCCGGGAATGCTACTCGAAAGTCACCGAGTTGCTTCCCAACGGTCCCGGGGCCGCCCTGGGACCCCGCCGACTCGCCGAGATCGCGGCCCATCAGCAGGACCCCGAGGCCTTCGAGGCCCACATCCGTGAGGCGTTGCGGCGAGGCTTCTCCTTCCGGGAAATCGCGGGCCTCCCCAACTGGCAGAAGTTCTACGCGGACCCGACCATGCACGACTCCGTCCTGAAGATGATCACCGTGTACGGAGAACGCAGCGTCCTGGAGACTCTCGCGCCCCACACCGCCGAAGCAAGGCCGCCGGAGTAAACGACAGCGCAGTCACCAGGGCGAAAGGCATGGCCGATCCATGCCCTCCACCGCCGATTCCAGACTAGAAGCCGCCCATTCCGCCCATTCCACCCATTCCACCCATTCCGCCTCCGCCACCGGGAGGCATGGGGGGGGTCTTCTCGGGGATCTCGGCCACCATGGCCTCGGTGGTGAGCAGCAGCGATGCGACCGAGGTCGCGTTCTGCAGGGCACACCGGACCACCTTGGTCGGGTCGATGACACCCTTCTTGATCAGGTCGCCGTACTCAAGCTTCTGGGCGTCGAATCCGAAGGCACCCTCGCCGTTCTTCACCTTGTCGATGACCACCGCGGGCTCCATGCCGGCGTTGGCCACGATCAAGCGCAGCGGCTCCTCGATGGCGCGGCGGACAATGTCCACCCCGAACTTCTGGTCGGCTGGCAAGTCCAGGTTGTCGAGCACGTGGGCCGCCCGGACCAGTGGCACCCCGCCGCCGGCGAGGATGCCCTCCTCCACCGCCGCCCGGGTCGCGTACATCGCGTCCTCCACGCGGGCCTTCTTCTCCTTCATCTCGACCTCGGTGGCCGCGCCGACCTTGATCACCGCGACGCCACCCGCCAGCTTCGCCAGGCGCTCCTGCAGCTTCTCGCTGTCGTAGTCCGAGGTGGTTTCCTCGATCTGGGCCTTGAGCTGGTGGATGCGGGCCTTGATGTCGGCCTCGGTCCCCGCGCCGTCCACGATCAGGGTGTGGTCCTTGTTGATCACCACCCGGGCCGCCTGGCCAAGGTCACTGATGGTGACCTTCTCCAGCTTGATCCCGAGCTCCTCGGCGATCAGCTTTCCACCGGTGAGGGTGGCGATGTCGCCCATCATCTGCTTGCGGCGGTCGCCGAACCCCGGCGCCTTCACCGCGGCGCACTGCAGGGTATTGCGCAGCTTGTTGACCACCAGGGCAGCCAGGGCCTCGCCCTCCACGTCCTCGGCGATGACCAGGATGGGGCGGCCCACCTCGACCACCTTCTCCAGCAGTTGGAGCAGGTCGCGCATGACGCCGATCTTCTTCTCGTGGATGAGGATGTAGGGCTCCTCGAGCACGACCTCCATCCGATCGGGATCGTTCACAAAATAGGGAGAGAGGTAGCCGCGATCGAACTGCATGCCTTCCACCACCTCGAGGGTGGTCTCCAGGCCCTTGTTCTCCTCGACCGTGATCACGCCCTCCTTGCCGACCTTCTCCATGGCCTCGGCGATCTTGTTCCCGATTTCGGTGTCGCCGTTTGCGGAGATGGTGCCGATCTGGGCGATCTCGTTGTTGTTCTGCACCTCGCGGGACACATTCTTGAGCTCTTCTACGATGGCGTCGACGGAAGCGTCGATCCCCCGCTTGAGGTCCATCGGGTTGTGGCCCGCGGCCACCAGCTTGGAGCCGGTGCGGAAGATGGCCTGGGCCAGGACGGTGGCGGTGGTGGTGCCGTCACCGGCCACGTCCGAGGTCTTGGAGGCGACCTCCTTCACCATCTGGGCGCCCATGTTCTCGAACTTGTCGTCGAGCTCGACCTCCTTGGCCACGGTCACCCCGTCCTTGGTGACGACGGGCGCGCCCCAGGACTTCTCGATCACGACGTTCCGACCGCGGGGCCCGAGGGTTATCCGCACGGCGTTGGCGAGCTGGTCGACGCCGGCGAGCATCTTGTTCTTGGCTTCGACATCGAAGATGATTTCCTTCGCTGACATTTCGTTCTCTGCTCCTCGATAGACAATTCCGCGCCGCAGGGAGGCCCTTCCGGCGCGCCGGGATTTTCTGAAGTGTTGAGGCTACTGGAGCTACTGGTCGATGACTCCATAGATCTCGTCCTCGCGGAGGACGAGGCGCTCGTGGCCGTCGATCTTGATCTCCGTGCCCGAGTACTTGCCGAACAGCACCCGATCACCCTCCTTGACGACCAGCGGGCGTATCTCGCCGTCGTCGGAGATGCGGCCAGTGCCCACGGCGAGCACGACACCTTCGGTGGGCTTATCGGCGGCGCTCTCGGGAAGGAACAGGCCGCCCTTGGACTTGGAAGCATTCTCGATTCGCTCGACGACGATCCGGTCGAAAAGCGGACGTAGATGCATGGGTTGTCCTCCTTGCAGGAGCCGCGGAAGCGGTCATACGCTGCTCCTGGAGTGATGAGCTTTGGTGGTTCCGGGAATCGCGGCCGACGCGAGACGCGCCTGGAACGACCCCAAGGTGGCGCTCTCATACACACCTCCATCGTGCTGTCAAGGAGAGGCGGTACCCCTGGTCATGCGCCGAGGTATCCGATGACGCTACGAAGCCTGGCTCGCGACTGGGAACGACCAACTCGAGAAGCAGCTGTTCGACCGGGGCGTCCCGCAGCCGCAACACCGAATCATCGAGTCGGTGTGCTCAGCTCGCGCCAAGACCAGCTTGACGAATGCCCCAAATCCCGCTACTGACCGGAATTCGGTAGTAGAGGGGAACTCGATGGCTCGCATCACGGTGGAGGATTGCCTCCAGCATGTCCCAAATCGCTTCTCGCTGGTCCTGGTCGCCGCGGAGCGCACCAAGCAGCTTCTCAAGGGCGCGGATCCCCGAGTGGGAGAGGACATCGACAACAAGGAGGTCGTCATCGCCCTGCGAGAGATCGCGGCCGGCGAGTTCAAGATCGACGACTCCGCCGTCATGGCCGAGGACCGTTGGAAGCCCCTGCACAGGCGCGGCGTGGGTGAATTCGACGACGAGCTGCCGCCCGAGGCCTGAACCCGAGTCCGGAGGCCCAGATGGCCAAGCAGGAACAAGACGATTCCCTGTTCGACACCCGTGTCCTCCACCACCGGCTCCGCCGGGAGGTGGTGTCGGCGGAGGACTACCAGAAGTACCTGGACGCGCTTCCCGACTCGGCCGACGAGGCCGTCGACACCGTGACCCAGTTTTCCACGCCGTTCCAGGACCGCCACACGTCCTCCAGGGTGGAGCAACCAGAGGATGATTCCGAGCTTCCAGAGTAGCGGGGCGCCGTCCATCGTGGGCTCTCACGTCAGCCAGGGAAAGCCGGCACAGGGCGACTCGCCGGGGTGACCCCATGCCCGAGTTCCACCTCCGCACGCCCCTTGCCCATCCACCAAAGGTCGTGTGGGAGTGGCATCAACGCCGCGCGACGTTCGAGCGCCTGGTGCCTCCCTGGATGCCGATGGTGGTGGGTCAGTGGGCACCCGTCGCGCCTGGCGCGCGGCAGTCCTTCCGCATCCGCAAGGGGGTACGGTGGTCGTGGACCGTCCGCATCACGAAGGTGGAGCCCGGTCAATCGTTCACCGACGTCCAGGAGACCGGCCCCTTCGGCCAGTGGGAGCACGAGCACCGCATCCTCCCCGATGAAAGCGGCGGCTGCGTGCTCGAGGACCACATCCACTACGAGTTTCCCCTGCAGGGACTCGGTGCCTCCCTGGTACGCGGCCCCATCGCGCGTGACCTGGAGCGGGCCTTCTCGTACCGACACGCCTGCTGCCGCCGGGATCTGCAGCGGCATGCGCCGGTCGCCCGCCATGGTCCGAAGCGGGTGGCGATCACGGGCGCCTCGGGACTGATCGGCAGTGCGCTGACCCGGTTCCTGGAGAGCGGCGGCCACCAGGTCTACGCCCTTGTGCGCCGCCCGGTGCACCACTCGCAGGAAATCCAATGGCGCCCCGACGCAGAGCGCATCGATGCCGAAGCGCTGGAAGGCATGGACGCGGTGGTGCACCTCGCAGGCGAGCCATTGGCGCAATTCTGGACCGAGGACGCGAAGCAGCGCATCCGTGCGAGCCGAATCGCGGGGACCCGGCTCCTCGCCGAGACCCTTGCCAAGCTGAAGCAACCTCCGAGCGTGCTCGTCTCTGGTTCGGCCATCGGCATCTACGGCAATCGGCGAGACGAGGTCATCGACGAGGAGAGCGCCCTTGGGCAGGGCTTCTTGGCGGATGTGGTGGCCGAGTGGGAATCGGCGACGGAAGCAGCGCGTGCCGCCGGGATCCGGGTGGCGAACCTCCGCACCGGTATCGTGCTCCACCCAAGCGGCGGATTCCTGGGCACCCTGCTCCTGCCGTATCGCCTCGGGATGGGAGGGCGGATCGGCGACGGGAACCAATACCTGAGCTGGATTGCCCTGGACGACCTGGTCGGGCTCATCCACCACATCCTGTTCAACCCTGCCCTCGACGGCCCGGTCAATGGCACCGCACCCGACACCGTCCCGCAGATCGAGATGGCCCGTACCCTCGCCAGGGTGCTCCGCCGCCCGACCCTCCTGCGCATCCCCGCTGCGGAGATCCGCCTGCTCCTACGCGAGATGGGCGAAGAGACGCTGCTCCAAGGTCAGCGGGTCTACCCGGAGCGCGCCGCAGCAGCCGGGTTCACCTTCCACCACCCCGACCTCGAAGGGACGCTTAGGATGCTCCTCGGGCGCACCTGAGAGACAATCCCGCTCCCCAGGGAGGCTTCCCATGTCGCGAACCATCCGCGCGCCGCGTGGTACCGAACGGAGTTGCAAGGGCTGGATCCAGGAAGCCGCGATGCGGATGCTCATGAACAACCTCGACCCGGAGGTTGCCGAGCGGCCCGAAGACCTCGTGGTCTACGGCGGCATGGGAAAGGCAGCCCGATCCTGGCAGGCCTTCGACGACATCGTCGCTGCCCTCCGCAAGTTGGAGGCGGACGAAACGCTGTTGGTCCAGTCCGGAAAGCCGGTCGGCATACTCCGGTCCCACCCCGACGCACCCCGCGTCCTCATCGCCAACTCCAACCTGGTGGGGCGGTGGGCCACCTGGGAGCACTTCACGGAGTTGGAGCGGCAGGGCCTCATCATGTTCGGCCAGATGACCGCTGGCTCCTGGATCTACATCGGCACCCAGGGGATCCTGCAGGGCACCTACGAGACGTTCATCGCGGCCGGCAAGAAGCACTTCGGGACACCCGACCTCAAGGGCCGCCTCCTCCTGACCGGGGGTCTGGGGGGCATGGGTGGCGCCCAGCCGCTGGCGGCAACCATGGCGGGGGCCGCCTGCCTGTGCGTGGAAGTGGACCCCGCGCGGGTCCGACGCCGTCTCGAGACCGCATACCTCGACGAGGTGGCACGAGACCTCGATGACGCGATGGAGAAGGTCGTGCGGTACCGCGAGGAGGGCATCGCCCGCTCGGTGGCGCTGGTGGGAAACTGCGCGGAAGTTCTCCCGGCACTCCTGAACCGCGGCTTGCAGCCCGACCTCGTCACGGACCAGACCTCCGCGCACGATCCGGTCAATGGCTACATCCCCGCGGGCATGACCCTGGAGGAGGCCGCAGCCATGGCGACCTCGGACCCCGTCGAGCGCGCACACCGGGCCCAGGCCTCGATGGCCGAGCATGTGCGCGCCATCGTGGGCTTCCGCGACCAGGGCGCCCACGCCTTCGACTACGGCAACAACCTCCGCGCCCAGGCCGCCGAGGGAGGTTTTCCGGACGCCTACCCCTACCCCGGCTTCGTCCCTGCCTACATCCGACCCCTGTTCTGCGAAGGGAAGGGCCCCTTCCGCTGGGTCGCGCTGTCGGGAGACCCCGCGGATATCTTCGCCACGGACGACGCCCTTCTGGAGGCCTTTCCCGCGGACCAGGCCCTGCAGCGGTGGCTGCGCATGGCCCGCGAGCGGGTGCAGTTCCAGGGCCTCCCCGCGCGCATCTGCTGGCTGGGCTACGGTGAACGCCACAAGGCGGGCCTCCTCTTCAACGACCTGGTTCGCACCGGTCGGGTGAAGGCGCCGATCGTCATCGGCCGGGATCACCTGGACGGTGGCTCGGTCGCCTCCCCCAACCGGGAGACAGAGGGGATGCGGGACGGCAGCGACGCCATCGCCGACTGGCCCATCCTCAACGCCCTGATCAACGCCGTGAACGGCGCGTCTTGGGTCAGCTTCCACCACGGCGGGGGCGTGGGCATGGGCTACTCCCTACACGCGGGAATGGTGATCGTCGCTGACGGCACCGACGACGCCGCGGCCCGCTTGGAGCGTGTCCTCACGTCCGACCCGGCCACCGCCGTCATCAGACACGCCGATGCCGGCTACGAGCGTGCCATCGAGGTCGCGAAGGACCGGGGCGTCAGGATCCCCGGGGTCACCGAATAGGAGGGCGTTGCGCGTAGCGTACGTCCGACTCCCGGTGGGTGATCTGTGCTGGGGGAATGCCTTTCCGCACCCACGGGTTGTGGTCGTTTTGGAACACCGTCCGTCACCGAAAGTCATAAGCTCGGAGTGGCTCTGAAGGTCTGGCACCCGGGACTCGTCCTGATGGCACGAGGCAACCCGCCCGACCCCCGCCCGGAGGAGACCCCATGAAGCCAGACACCCTCCGACTCCTGTCGCCGTCTCTGATGCCCACGCCACCGGAGATCAAGGCCATCGCGCGGTCCGACCAGCGCCGTGCGATGGGATTGGTGGCCGAGAAGTACCGCGCGCGGCTCTACAACCACGCGCTGTACATCGTCAAGGACCACCAAGAGGCCTACGACGTCATTCAAGAAGTGTTCATCAAGGCCATCCACGAGCACCGCTTCTTCGACGACGACTTCAAGATGAAGGCCTGGTTGTTCCGGGTGGCGAGCAACCTCTGCTTCAACATCATCCGCAACAGGAAGCGGCGCGGGGCGATCCTGGAAAACGTCAGGGGCCGAGACTCGACCGAAGCCGACCAGTTCCAGCGCGTGTTCTCCGAGGAACGCCAGGGGAGGATTCTCACGGCCATGGACCAGATCAGCCGCAACCACCGCGAGATCCTCATGCTCCGGTACTACAGCGACCTCTCCTACGCCGAGATCTCCGACTCGTTGAAAATCAAGCTGGGCACCGTGATGAGCCGCCTGTCCCGAGCTAAGAACAAGCTCATGGAAGTGCTCGACGACCCAGGTGTTGTGGAGAGGTAGACAACCCCTGCGCGGTCCGACGGGCCGCAGCGGAGGCGACCGTGCACTGCCGCGCCGTACGCATGCAACTGGTGGCGTTCCAGGACGGCGAGCTTTCGCCAGGCCAGCGCACACAAGTGCGTGAGCACCTGGACCGGTGCGCCGCATGCGCCAAGCTCGAGCGACGCTTGGAGGAGGTGACGCCGCGCCCCTTCGTCGAGGTGGATCCAGAGCTGCAGGAGACGATGTGGCGGCGGTTGGACGCCGCAATCGATGCCGCCTTCCGCCGGCAACGGACCCTGCCGCCCCCCTCACGGCTGCAGCTGTGGTGGCGCTGGCTCGCGGAGGAGACGACCGTGCCCACCGGCGCCATGCTCGCCTATGCCTCGCTACTGCTGATCGCCATTACCTGGGGCGCGCACAATTGGTGGACCGCCCAGCAGTTGCAGCTGGCGCTCAATCAACGTGACGCGTCGGCGCCAATGCAGCTCGTGGTCCCCGCAGAGATCCCAGCGGACCAGTTCCGGCCCGCCGCCTGGGCGCCCGAAGAGGACCAACCCTGAGCTTCCTTTGGCAAGTCCAACGCGCGAGTGCTTGACCCCACGGCGCGGCGGGATTTAGCTTGGACGTGCTCGGAGTTCGGGCATTGCAGCCAACCGCGCAGGAAAGCCAAGCCATATTGAACCTGAAGCACCACCTCGACCGTGGTGCGACGGGACGCCTGGCTATCGTGGATCGAGCCGATGAAATCTCGGTCTACGTGATGGGGGGAGAGATCGTCGCGGCCCAAGCCACGAACGACGATTTTCTCCTCATCCGCCGTCTGCACGCGGCCGGGATCCTCGACTTCGGGCAAGCCTCCGAGCTCACCTCGATGGCCCAGACAGGGGAATCGGTGTTCGGGCTCCTGTTGGAGGAGCTCGACGCGACCACTATCGAGCGGGTGCTGCACCAACGATTCCTGGACAATCTGGCCCATTTCGTCGGCATTGACACGATGCCGACCTTCACCGAGCTCTCCGCGGTCTTCGTCGAGAACATCCAGATGGGCCACGACTCCCGCAGGCTCATCAAAGAGTGCAGCCGCTTGTGGGAGATGGCGTCCCGAGTGGACCTGGACGCCGAGTTGGTGGCTGCCCACCCGGAGGAGGCTGCGGGGGCGCAGTCCTTGGTCATCGCCTGCCTGGAGCCGGAGCAGACCGTGGGCCAGATCCTCCTGGAACTGCCCATGGAGCCGGTCGCTGCACGGGCGATGATGGCGAAGATGATCGAGACGGGCATCCTGACTCGGCTCACGGAGCTGGAGCTGGAGCTGGACGAAGAGGAGGCGTTTGACGAAGAGGAGGATCCGGTCGAGGACATGGAGACCATGGAGG
>JAFDJI010000547.1 GCA_019307545.1 Deltaproteobacteria bacterium
CACCACGGGCATCCCACCCAGGACCACCACGAACAGCGCCAGGAGGCGGGCGAGCACCTTTCCCACCAACACCCTTCCAGGGCGCAACCCGGAGAGGGCGATCAGTGGCAGCGACCCGTCCGCCCGGTCCTCGACACCTCCAAGTGCCACGAGCAGCGGCGCCAGGCCCACCGCGAGGAGCAGGAGGAGGTCCCGGTAGACCCGGAACAGCCGGTACCCCAACTCGGCTGTCTCCATATGGGGGTCACGCAGAGCGACCCACCACATGGCCCCGATCACCACGGCCAGGGTGAAGCCGTACCCGAGACGCAATCCGTAGGTGGACCATCGCCGAGACTGGCGCACGGCCTCCGTCCGCAACACCGTGGTCAGCGTTCCCGGCCGACGGTGCTGCATGGGAGCTACAGCGCCTTCGGACGGAGCACGTCCTCCAGGTCCCAGCCTCCCGCGGCGGACACGGCTCGCGACCAGGTGGTGGCGTCGCTCAGCAGCAGAGCCGCGTTGGCAGTGGTCATCCGCTCATCGATGCCGCACAGCCACGCCAATGCGTACTCCAGCCCCGGGTTGTGCCCGAGCACCATCGCGGTGGTCACATCGGGCGACAGGCGTTCGAGGACCTGTTGCATTGCGCCCATTCCCCCGTGGTACAGGACGCCGGTGAACTGCACTGAGATGTCGCCGTCGAGGTGCGGGGCCATCCGCGCCCAGGTCTCCCGGGTCCGCTGCGAGTCGCTGGAGATGACCCACTCCGGCACCCAACCGATGTCGGTGAGGTACATGGCCACCCTCGGGGCGTCGCGTCGGCCGCGGCCATTGAGGGGACGCGCGTGATCCGTCGGTGCGTCGGTGTTCCAGGCGCTCTTGGCGTGTCGCATCACAATCAGGCGCAACATGCCGAGGAGCCTACACCAGTCGCCCCCGGAACGGCCCAGCATTCCTGACAAGCACGGTTTCGGGAAGGCCTTCCAGGAACGCCATCAACGTGGTCGCGTAGTCTTCCTCCTCTCCGGCCCTGGCCACCGACATGCCCAGGAAGACCAGGCGGGCCCCCTTCGAGTGGTCCCGGATCAAGTCGGTGACCGACTGCCCCTCGGGTCGCAGCAGCACCTCGACATCGGCTTTGATGCGGATCTCCGGGAGCAGGGCGCGGAACTCCTCCTCCTGCCGCGCCAGGGAATCGGCGTCCTCCACCACGCACTTGAGGACGATCCGCGCGCTCCCCCACCGCGGAACCTGGCGAAGGAGGTGGGCCAGAAGCAGCATGAGGTCGCCGTTGTGTTGCAGCCCCTTCCACCACACCACCACGTCGTCGGTGAGGGCGGGCCTCTGCTCGCGCGCCTCACGGTGGATGAGGGTGGACTTCTGGAGCAGCGCCAGCTTGCGGGAGAGCGCGAGCAGGCGCCCGAGGGCGGCGGCATCCTCCCCGGGCCAGCGGAGCATCACCGTGTTCGAATCCAGCCCCCCGAACCCGTTGGCCTGGGCCACCGTGATGCGGCTCTCGTCGAGGTCCGGAACGGTGATGACCTCGCAGAAGGCCTGGATCCCACGCTCCTCGAGGATCTGGTCGTTTCGGCGTGCCTGCTCCACGTTTTGGAAGCCGTCCTCCACGTCCCCCTCCCGCAGTGTCACCACCGAGACGATGCCCCGGTGGTGGCTGACCGCGTCCGCAATGCAGATGGCGGGTATGCTGGCCTCGAGATCGGTGGTGAAGACCAGGATGTGGGGACGCCAGTTGCGGGGGTCCACCCGGAACTCCCGCAGACCGAGGAGCGCGAACCGGGCCGAGGAGAGCAGCACCCCACCCCGGACGTCGCCGAACGCCGCTTCGAGCGATCGGCGCCGGAGGTAGTAGTACAGCAACGCTTCCACCAAGATCGCCACCAAGCACGCCACCGGGCTGATGGCGAACATCGCGACCAGACAGCCGACTGCGCCCAGGAGAGAGACCACCCAGGGGATGCGGATGCGCGGCCGGAACGAGGGGTCGCCTACGAGCGCCTCGAGCCCTGCCACCATGTTGAGCGTCCCGTAGGTGGTGAGGAAGAACATGGTGAGCACGGTGGCGACCGCGTTGAGGTTCCCGAGCAGCACTGCGCCCAGCGCGATGGCCACCGTCAGGCGCAGGGCCCAGGTCGGCTCGCCCCTCTCCTCGTCGACCTCCGCCAGGATGCTCGGGGCCAGCCGGTCGTGCGCCAGGGCTTGCAGGGTGCGGGGCGCACCGAGCACGCTGCCAAAGGCACTGGACAGGATGGCGCCCAACATGCCCGGGTACACCAGCCAGCTGGCCCACGCGACCTTGGTCCAGATCAGTTGGCTCGTGTCCCGCAAGGTCACGCCGTCGAGGCCGTTGGCGAGCGCGAAGGGCACCCCGACATACACCACGAACCCCACGCCCACGGCTGTGAGGACGCCAATGGGGATGGCGCGCCCCGGGTCCTTCAGGTCGCCAGAGAGGCTGACCCCAGCCAGGACGCCCGTCACCGCGGGGAAGAACACCGCAAACGCCGACCAGAAGCCGACGTCCTCCCACGGCCCGAAGGCCGGGACCTGCGAGCCCCCCCACTCCACCCCCACCACCAGGGAGAGGATGGAGGCGAAGATGAGCGCCATGATGGGGAGTTGGAGCTTGAGGGCGAGCTCGGTGCTCCGCGCCGCGAGCGCACCGACCGAGACGATGAGGATGGCAGCGACGATCGGCACCGGCGCGTTCGGCCACGGTGCCAACAGCGCTTCCGACAGTCCGTAGCAATACAGCGTCACCGACAGCGCCTGGGACAGGAACAGGGGAATGCCGATGGCCCCCCCGACCTCCAATCCCAGGGACCGGGAGATGAGGAAGTAGGCACCCCCCACCCCGACCCGCATGTTCGTGGCCAACGCAGAGAGCGAGAGCGAGGTGAGCAGGGTGATGATGTTGGAAAACAGCACGATGGCCAGAGCGCCGTAGAGCCCTGCGTTCCCCACCACCCAGCCGAGGCGGAGGTACATGATGACGCCGAGGATGGTCAGCGTCGTGGGGGTGAACACCCCGATGAAGGCCCCCAGCCGGAGCTGCGAGCGGGTCGCACCGGAGGTCACCTGCGTGTCCAAACCCCGTCCTCGTCCCGGTCGAGGGTGTACATCGGCCAGTAGTGTTGATCGAGCTTCAGGGTGTACACGCGCACCTGTCCGTCCAGAGAGACGGTCTTCAGCCGCACCGCCTGGCGGTCCTCGTGCTGGCGCACTGCCTCCATGAAGGCGTCGAGGTCGGGGGTGGGGGTGCCGTCCACCTCGGTGATGCGGCGGGTGGGCCGCAGGCCATAGCGTGACGCTGGCGACCCGTACCACAGCCAGGTCACGTACACTCCGTCCGGGGCCATGCCCTGTTGGAGCGCCACCTCGGGGTGCGGTTCGTGGACCAGGAGACCCGCCCACGACATCGCGCGGTCGGTCCCATGCCCGTCGAGCGGGGTGGCAGAGAAGGGAAGCTCGACCTCCTCTCCGTCGCGTAGGACCGTCAACTCTGCCGGAGATTCGCCACACGCAGCCCGGCT
>JAFDJI010000092.1 GCA_019307545.1 Deltaproteobacteria bacterium
AGCAGGTCCTGCGTGCTGGGGGCCGCCTGGCACCGGGTGCAGGCCACCCCGCAGTGGACGCGCTCGCGTGGATGGGTGAGGAAGCGCTATTGCGCGGAGAAGGGCGCGATGCGGTCGAGGTGGTGCCCCTGTATCTCCGTGCACCCGATGCGCAGCCCCCAGCGCCACCGGAGGGGAAGCGGACAAGGAGCGGCGAATGAGTCTGAAGATTGGCCTCGCGGGGGCCACCGGCGCCCTGGGAAAGGAGATCCTGGCTGTCCTGCACGAGGCGCCCTGGCGCCCGGACAGGGTGGTGGCGCTTGCCAGTCCGAGCACCTCGGTTCCGTTCGTCGAGTACGGGGAGGAGCAGGTCCCGGTCGATGACCTGGAAATGCAGGCCCTCGAGGACCTGGATGCACTGCTGCTTGCGGTGCCTCCCGCGGTGGCCCGGGCGACCGGCGAGCGTGCCGTCGCCGTTGGAGTGCCCGTCATCGACTGCTCGGGGGTCTTTGCAGACGACCCGGGCATTCCCCTACTCATCCCCTGGGTCAATCCCGAGGCGCTCGGAGACCTGCCCAGCCAGGTGGTGGTGGCCCTTCCCTCTCCCTCGGCCACCCTGCTCGCGAGCGTACTCGGGGTACTGCGCCGTGCCGGGGTGCGGGGCGAGGTGGATGCCACCGTGTTCCTGCCCGCCTCGGTGTTCGGCAGGGACGGTATGGAGGAGTTGTCCGCCCAGGTCATCGCGCTCTTCAACCAGCGTACGCCTCCGCGCCGGGTCTTCGACCACGGACTCGCATTCGACCTGGTGCCTCAGGTGGGCCCGGTGGACGACGATGGCTGGTCCGAGGTGGAAGTGCGCGCCGAGCACGAGTTGCGACGTCTCATCGGTTTGTTGGAGCCGGCCTCGATTACGGTGGTTGGCGTGCCGCTTTTCAGCGGGATCAGCGCCTCGGTGCACCTGCGTACCCCCGAGCCGGTTGACCCGGACCTGGTGGCGCGGATCCTCCGCGACGGTGGCGCAGTGCTGCCCAAGGCGACGGGCGCTCGCTACCTGCCCCGTCCCCGTGGGGTGAACGCCCAGCCCTTCGTCCACGTCGGGCGGGTCAGGCGTGATCCCTCCGGCAAGGGGCTGCACCTGTGGGTGGCTCTCGACAACCTGCGCGGGAGCGCGGCCATCGCGGTCGCTACCACCGGTGCCGTGCTCGAGCGGTTGGGTCTGCTCGACAGCTGACAGCTTGTCCCGCCCAGGCGGTTCGCGTGGCTCGGCGTGACAGGATGTCATTCCCCGAGTGCGGTCGGGCGCGCAACAGCGGGATCCGCCGTTGGTACGCCCTTTGCATTGTGTGTCCGAGGTGGCCTCTCTACGAGGAAGGAGTAGCGGAGAATGTGGTGGTGGGTCGCGCTAGCCCTGGCAGCCCCTCCGGACCGCTCGCCAGCCGAGTTCGCGCTCGGCTCGGGGGCGGCGGACCATGTCACCGTTTCGGCCGATGGGCGGCTCACGGGGGCGATCGTCGACAGTGGACTGCACCTGCTCGACATGGACGACTGGTCGGTGCAGCGCACTGCGCCCTGCTCCGTGACCTCTGCGGCGCTGGAGTGGTGGGCCGAGGACGTCCACTACCTGTGGATCGGGTGCACCGACGGGGGCGTGCAGGTACACCTGTGGGAGGACGGGGAGTTGTCCGTTGTGGAGGAGGAGGGCGAGCCGGTGGTGTTCGACCTCGGAGGGGACCCCGTGCTCGGCGTGTGGTGGTGGTCGGCCGGTGATCTGATGTACGGCCTCACCGAGGACGGAGACGGGATCCTCCAGCTTCACACCATCGACACCATGACCGGGGCCGTCGACCAGGAGACGGGGTTCCCCGCCGCCCTCGTGCGGAAGGGGTTCGACGAGGGGGTGACCACCGCCAGCTACCTCATCCTGTTCCACGGAGGGGACGAGGTCACCCAGCTCAGCTGGGGCGCCAGCGCCCCCATCATCAACACCCAGGTCTCCCCCTACTCGCCCACCGATTTCACCCCATCCATCCGCGACACGGTCTACGGTGGTGCCCACAATGCACTGGCCGAGTACCTGCCCTCCACCCGGACCTTCAACGTGTTCCTCACCGGGGTGGGCGCGGTCGAGGCGATCGGCGCATCCACGCTGTCCGACGACGAGTGGTTGGTGGTGGTCGACGAGACCGGCGCCACCACCTGGGAACTCTCCTCCGGGACCATAGTGGGTTCCGAGCCGCTCCACTCCTTCGACCCTGGGGACAGTTTGGTGGACATCGCCGTAGCCCGGTGGGGGTACGCGTTTGCGGGCACGAGTGATGGCGGCCTGCGGGTGATCACCGCCAATCCCTGGGTGAGCGACCTCACCGCCACCCCGTCGACCGCGACGGACGGCGACACCATCACCGTCTCCTTCACGGTGGACATGCCGGGTAGCTACGAGTTGAAGCGCGGCGGCGACGCCAGTGGCGACGGCGACACCATTGCGTCCGGGGACCTGGAGGAAGCGGGCGCGGCCGAGGTGGAGGTCACCGTGGACGACAGCTGGTCCGAGGGGTCCAACTCCCTGTACCTGCTGCACAGCGCCGATAGCCTCATTGGTCACGACCTCACCGAAGTGACGGTGGACGCCGTCCCCGGGGTTGTGCCGCTGGACCAGGACAGCGTGGGCTTCGGGAACCAGTCCCTGCGGATCTCCTTCGCGGGTCTCTCCGACGCGGACCTGGACCACTACGACATCTACATCACCACCACCGTGTTCGGACCAGGGGACTGGCCCGCGGGCGGGCCCGACTTCGACGGCGACGACGCTATCGACGCACCGTACAAGGTCGAGGCGGCCGGTGGCGAGGCCGTCTCGCTCCTGGTGAGCCCCTTGACGAACGATGTTGTGTATTACATTGCGGTGCGGGCGACCGACACCGGCGGAAAGGAGGGACCCATGAGCGACGTGGTCCAGGGCACCCCGAAACCCACCTACTCGGCGTCGGAGCTTGCCGGCGACCCCGGTGGCTACGGGTGCGCGACCGGGAGCCCCGTGGGTTGGCTGGCCCTGGCACTGGGGGCCCTGGCCCTGGGAGCCCGGCGCCGCTGGGGGGTGATGGCCGGGAGCGCGGTGCTGGTCCTCGCGGCCCTGGTGCCTGGAGAAGGGCGTGCCGAACCCACCCACGACCTCACTCCGGCTTGGGGGAACTTCGAGTTCCGCTATGGGAGCCTCCAGTTCGTGAAGGACGTGGGGGGCGATGAAGACGACCCCAACGCGGTGGTCGAGGTGTATGGGCGCAGTGGGGATGTCGGGTACCTTGAGATCGGCCCGCAAATCGGGCGGGTGCTGGAGTTCGACGTCGGCGTGGGCCTGTTCCAGAAGGTGGCGAGCGCGACCTCCACCTCGGGGGACGAGAGCGGCGAGATCGCCATGCTGACCCTGTGGCCGTTCTACGTGGACGCCTCCCTCCGGCTCCACCTCCTCGACGAGCAGTTCCTGGTGCCCTTCTTCCGGATGGGGCTCGACTACCTGCTCTGGTCCGAGGAGCGGGAGAGCTCGGCGGGCAGTCGAGACAAGACCCGCGGTGGGAAGGCTGGGTTCCACTTCGGCCTCGGCGCAGGGCTCCTCCTGGACACCTTCGCCCAGGGCCGCGCCAGCCTGCTCGAGGCCAACACCGGCATCAACGACACCTACCTCCTGTTCGAGTGGCGTCGTCAGCGGGTGGAGCCGGGCCACTTCCTGTTCTGGGACAACAGCGAGGGCCTGTCGTTTTCCGGGGACCTGTTCCAGGTCGGTCTGAAGCTGGACTTCTAGCCGGCACCCAGGGATGCGTGCATGTTCGACTCCCCGACCCGGTGGCGCCTGGTGATGGAGTACGACGGGGCGGACTTCGTGGGCTGGCAGGTACAGCCGGAGGGACGCTCGGTGCAGGGGGTCCTGGAGGAGGCCCTGGAGGGGCTCTTCGTCGAGCCGATACGGGCGTACGCGAGCGGCCGCACCGACGCCGGGGTGCACGCGGTGGAGCAGGTGGTGGGATTCGATGCGCAGGTGGACCGTTCTCCACGGGAGGTTCGGGACGGCCTCAACGCACTGCTCCCGGAGGACGTGGCGGTGGTGTGCGCGGAGGTGGCCGAGCCCGGCTTCGATCCCCGGCGCTGGGTCGTGGCGAAGCGCTACCGCTACACCTGGCTGGACCGTGCTTCGCGCAGCCCGCTGCGGCGGAACCGCGCCTGGCACGTGCGCGGGTCGCTGGACGCGGAGGCCATGGACGCCGCAGCGCGCTTGTTGGGGGGACGGCACGATTTTTCCAGCTTCCGCGCCGCTGGATGCGGCGCAGCGCACCCGGTGCGCCTGGTGAAGGACATCGCGGTGGTCCGCCGTGACGACGAGGTCCACCTGGACGTGGTCGGCCACGGCTTCCTCCGCCACATGGTGCGCATCATCGCCGGCACCCTGTTGGAGGTGGGCCAGGGCCGGCATCCCTCTGGGTGGGTCGGCGAAGTGCTCGCCGCTCGAGACCGGTCCGCGGCGGGCCGCACCGCCCCCCCCCATGGTCTGACCCTGGTGTCGGTGTCCTACGGCACGGGACCCCCCGCCTACGGGGACGGGTCCCCTGAGGTCACTCCTGCAGGAACAGCAGGCGCAGGGTCTTGACGTCGCGCATGCGCTTCTCCTGCCCGTACTCCTGCATGTAGCCGTACCCCCCGAGCACCTGGACCCCGTCCACCACCGCGCGCTCGCACAGGGCGAAGGCGCGCTCGGCGCAACTCCGTTCCAGATGCGCTGGAACATCCGGGGTCGAGAGAAGGGAGGACAACAACACCTCGGCGTGGTCGATCCCATCTCGCATGGAGTCCAGGAGCGCGCGCACGGCGTGGTGGCGTCCGATGAGCACGCCGCCCTGATGGCGCTCCTCCGCGTACGCCCGCGCGGTGTCGAGGGACCCCCGCGCGGACCCGATGGCGCAGGCGACTGCGCCGAGTTGCAGGTGCCTCGAGAGCACGCCGACGTGTTGGGGTGCCGGAGGGTCGTCCGGGCCGTCGTCGAGGGCCTCGCGAACCACCCCTGCTCCACCAACCCGCAGCCCGAGAAGTGGGACGATCGCTGGTTCCGCCGCGAGCATCTGGAAGTGCCCGCCCCCCGGACCCACCACCAGGACCTTCCGCTCCCCCGCGGTGAGCACCGCCGTGGAGAGCCCCGCGGGGCGGGGAATGGTGACCCCCACCCCGGTCCGCTGCCCGAGCAGATGCTCGGTGAGGGCCGCGACGACACAGGCCATCGCGATGCCCGCGCCGGTCTGTGCGATCACTGCGGCGAGGGCCAGGAACAGCGCGAGGCGCTCGCGCTCGGTGCCCAACTCCTCCAGACCGAGTACCTCGGTGAGCCCGAGGTCCGCGAGTTGGGCCACCACCCCGCCGGCCACGCCCGCCGGGGCCACGTCCCACCCCAGAACCCGCGGCGCAAGCTCGAGGCGTGCGAGCTTGTCCGCGGACTCGAGGTAGGGGCCTGCATCCGCGGCCAGGATGCGCTCAAGGGGTCTCACAGGCCCACTCCCCGCTCGTAGAGGCACAGCCGGTTGAGCTGGTTGGTCCCCTCGTAGATCTGGGTCAGCTTGGCGTCTCGCCAGGCCTTCTCCAGACCCCACTCGGGCTCCAGGGCGGCCGGTCCCATGAGGTCCATCAGACCGGAGATGACGTCGAGGGCCAGTTCGGAGCAAGCGGCCTTCGCCAGGGAAGCAGCGGCGAGCGTGCGGTCGACGCCGTCCGGGTCCACCTGCGCGTCCAGGCGCTCCTTGATCCGGGCCCGTCCGGCCGGGGTTCGAGACAGGACCTCCGCCAGCCGACCGGAAAACGGCAGCCGGAACAACTCGATCATGGGGCTGTTGGTGAGCACGCCGTGCCCGTGGCGATCGAAACAGAGCGCCCCGTTGAGGTAGGTCGATCGGCACAGGCCCACGGTCTGCAAGGCGCTCGCCACCGCCTCCTGGATCCCGGCGTCGGCGATCAACGGCCGTCCGTCACGTTCGGTGACGGTTGCGAAGTGCAGAAACCGCTCCACCGCCCCCCGGGCGATGCCCGTGGCGATCGCTGCCACGGGGCCCCGGGAGGCCCCGAGCACCACTTCGGTGCCCGCCATTCCGTCCCCGACCTCGGCAGAGACCACATCGCTGTCCGGAACGAACACCTCGTCGAGGTGCAGCTCCGCGGCTGGGTTCGCCTTCATCCCCATCTTGTGCTCGACCCGGGGCACGGAGAACCCAGAAGCGGTGCTGTCCACCATGAACATCGTCCAGGTCTCGAGCGGACGCTTGCGATCGAGGGCCGCGGCGACCATGACGTACCGGGCGAAGGAGCCATTGGAGATGAACACCTTGGACCCGCTGAGCCGGTAGCCGCCGGGTTCCCGGCGCGCGACACACCCGATGCGGGCGGTGGCCATGAAACGGGTGTCCTCCACGTCGGAGCCGGCGAGAGGCTCGGTCACTGCCGCAGCCAACAGGACGGGCCGCCCGGTGCGCGCCCCCGCCACCACCTCGCGTTGAATCCTCGCGGACAGCCCCAGGTTGGTGGAGAGCAGCAAGCCGATGAGGCCGAGGTGGTGCGCCCCGATCAGGTTCGCCAGTCCGGCGCACCCCGCGCACAGCTCCTCCATGACCAGGCTGGCGGCGGTGGCCCCCAAGCCGAGCCCCCCGAGTGACCGGAAGCAGGACATCGAGAGCAGCCCTGCCTGACCAGCTGCGACCAGAAAATCCGTGTCCACGTACCAGGGGTCGCGATCCATGGCCTGCTCATAGGCAAGGGCGTTGGGCCAGATCGCCTCCAGCGCGAAGGTGCGCGCGGTGCGCCATACGTGTTGGTGCCTGCGCCATGTGGATCGGTCCATTGACCGCAACAGTGGCGCCATGCCATCGAGGTCTCGGAGGACCGGGACCTGGTCGGAGATGTCGAACAGCCGCTGGGGTTCCACGGTTCAGCCGCTCTTCATGAGGGAGGCCGCGGCGGGGCCTCAGTCGGAGTCCGAGTCTTCTTCTTCGAAGTTGTCGTCATCGTTGCCGTCGGCACCGAGGAGCTCTATCTCCTCGGCCTCGTCCTCGGTCTCATCGTCCTCATCGTCTTCCTTTTCGGCCTCGACCTCGAACTCTTCCTCCTTCTTCGGCTCGGCCTTCCGCTTCCCCTTACCGGGGAAGAGGATCGAACGGATGTCCCGGACCGGCGCCTCGCGCTGGTCGGAACCACATTCCGGACACAGCGGGTCCCGATTCAGGTCGTAGAACTTGGTTCCACAAGTGAAACAGATGTAGCGATTGCCGAGCTTGGCCTTCACGGACGGGTGCTGCATGGACTGACCCCAATTCCCGCCACTGGCGGGCTCCACGTTCCTACCACGCGCGCTCGCACCGTCAAGGCAGTTGTCGAGATGTGTGGTTATACGGACCCGTTCCAGCTGTACGGAGGGAGCTCACCATGCGTTCCACACTGGTGCTGATGCTCCTGCTGCTTGGGTGCGACGGGCAGAACGACCTGCTCGGGTCCACCGACCTACGTATCGACGGCGCGCCGGCGGGTGAAGGCGACCCGGAGAGCGAGGATCCTCGCATGTGCGTCACCGAAACCGGCGAGATCCACGTGGTGTGGGTTGATGACCGCGACGGCACGGCTGCGGTTTGGTTCACCTCCAGCACCAATGGCGGTACCACGTGGCTCCGACCTCCCATCCGGGTCAACCGCGGCGGCGGCGCGGCCTTCGCTCCAGACATCTCCTGCAGCAACGCGGTGGTGCACGTGGCATGGGAGGACGACCGCGACGGTGAGTTGGAGAACCACAACATCTTCTACAACCGTTCGGGCGACGGCGGCGTGACCTGGAACGACGTGGACCGGCGGCTCACCGAAGACGTCGACGGCGAGTCCATGAGCCTGGGGCCGGATCTCGTCGCAGTCGGCGACGATTTGTACGTCGCCTGGTTCGACAACGTCAACGGTGCCTACGACATCTACATCACCGCGTCGCACGATCGCGGCCAGACCTGGTCCGTTCCCTTGCGCTTGGACTCCGACGACGCCGGGCAGGCCTACTCGGCCTGGCCACGCATCGCGGCGGACAGCACACAGCACGTGTACGTGGTGTGGGAGGATTCCCGTGGCGGCATGTCCGACATCTACGCCGCGGCGTCCAGCACCGGGGGCGCGAACTTCTGGCCCGAGGTCCGTATCGATGGTGGGGACGCCCTGGGGCAACACGACAGCTTCTCCCCGCGCCTCGACACGGACGAGGACGGGTCGGTGTACGTGGTGTGGCACGACACCCGCAACGGCACCCAGCGCGACATCTACATGAACTGGTCCATCAACCACGGTCAGAACTGGGCCACGGACGCAGCACGGGTCGACAGCGACGCCGCGGGCTTCTTCGACAGCTTGAATCCCGACGTGTTGGTGGTGGATGGGACAACGTACGTGGCCTGGCAGGATGCGCGGGCTGGCGGCTACGACGTCTTCGTTCGTTCGGCGGAGAGCGGCGTGTTCTACGAGGCCGAACAGCGGGCCGACACCGACGCTGCGGGGCGCGGGAACTCCCTCCACCCCCAGGTCCTCCGCAATGGCGACACCGTAGTGGTGATCTGGGAGGACCGACGCGACGACGACGGTGGAGAGGGCTACAACGACGTCTACTACAACTATTCCCTCGACGCCGGAACCACCTGGTCCTCGCGGGACCTGCGGGTGGATTCCATTGCCGCCGGCACCAGCTATGCGGTCGACATCCAGGCGGCGCTGTACCGGGACCCGGAGGGCGGTGTGGTCACGCTGCACGCGGTGTGGACCGATGGGCGGCGGGGCACCGCCGACATCTACTCCCAGACGTTGCCGGTGGGAGAGGAGGCGAGCTTCACGGTGGAGTAGGGGGCGTCGCGTGGGTCCTTGACAGGGGGGCGGTCGGCCGATAAGCCCGCGGGTCTGTCCGGGCCTGTCCGAGGGCCTGTACGTATACCTGGGTCAAGGCAATGCGCACCTACTCCGCAAAACCTGGTGAGGTCGAGCGCCACTGGTACGTCGTCGATGCGTCCGAGCACAGGCTTGGTCGCCTCGCCGCCCGTATCGCCATCGTCCTGCGCGGGAAGCACAAGCCCCAGTTCACGCCCCACGTGGACACGGGCGATTACGTCATCGTGCTCAACGCCAAGAAGGTGAACCTCACCGGACGAAAACTCGACCAGAAGCTCTACCATCGCTACTCCGGATACCCCGGTGGGCTGCGCTCCATCGACGCCCGCACGGTACGCGAGACCGATCCGGAGCGGATGATCAAGCAGGCGGTGAAGGGCATGCTCCCGAAGAACCGCCTCTCGCGGCAGGTCATACGCAAGCTCAAGGTCTACGCTGGCCCCGAACACCCGCATACCGCCCAGAAGCCCGAGCCACTCCCCGAAGCTCGCTGAGGACTCAATGGCCCAGGAAACGCTCCAATATTACGGCACCGGCCGTCGCAAGCGCTCCACCGCACGGGTGTATCTGCGTCCCGGCAACGGTCGCATCGTCATCAACAAGCGGGAGATCGACACCTACTTCCCCCGCGAGGTCTTGAAGACCGAGTTGAAGCGTCCCTTCTACCTCACCGAGACCGAGGATTCCTTCGACGCCTACATCAATGTACGTGGCGGAGGGCACACCGGTCAGGCGGGTGCGATCCGGCTCGGCATCGCGCGGGCGCTGATCGAGTACAACCCGGAGCTCCGGGTGCGGTTGAAGAAGGAAGGCATGCTCACCCGGGACGCCCGGAAGGTCGAGCGGAAGAAGTACGGCCAACCGGGGGCGCGGAGACGCTTCCAGTTCTCGAAGCGGTAGACCTCTCCCACAACGGTGACAAACCCCTACGCAAAGCGTAGGTGACGCCAGGCTCGCCGGCGGAAGCACACCACCCGAAGGGCGCTGCTGACGCCGGGCTTCTCGGCGGAGGCACT
>JAFDJI010000093.1 GCA_019307545.1 Deltaproteobacteria bacterium
GAGGCAGACTCTCCACATGGCCTTCGGAATACCTATCACGACTGGGGCTGGCGCGGCGACGAGCGTACGGGGCCCGCTCAACCCCCCGCGCGGACCAGCGCACGCACCGCCCCTACCGGGTCCGCGGCGCTGGCCACCGCACCGATGACGGCCCACGCATCCGCGCCCGCATGCCTCACAGCGACTACGCGCTCCGCGGTGATCCCACCGATTGCTACCAGGGGCACTTCGGCTGGGATGATCGCCCGGGCCGAGGCCAACGCGGCCACCCCGTGCACGGTCTTCGGGCGGGAGAGGTGGGTGGTGGCGTAGACGGGTCCATACGCGAGGTAGTCCGCGCCTCTCAGGGCGTACCGCACCTGTTCCGGGTCGTTGGTGGACCGACCGACGATCCTGTCCGCGCCCACGATGCGCCGCGCCGTCTTTGCGTCGGCGTCGAGTTGACCGACGTGGACCCCGTCCGCGGCTGCCGCGACCGCGATCTCGGGCCAGTCGTTGATGATGAGGGTGGCCTGCTGCGCGTCACACAGGGCCCGTAGCTGCCGCGCCGCGACGAGGATGTCGTCGGACCTCCACCCCTTGCAGCGGAGCTGCACCACGCGACACCCGCCCTCGAGGAGCCACGCTGCCATTCGCACCGGGTCGCCGCCGCTGGCCTGGGCATCGGCGATACCGTACAGGCCCCGAATACGACGCTTGACATCGGCGCGCGCCGTCACGCCTCGTCCTCCCAGCGTTCCAGTCGGTCGAGTCGGCTGCGTAGGGTGTTCCGGGCGATGCCGAGGAGTATGGCGGCGGCCTTCTGGTTGCCCCCGGTGCGCTGGAGTGCGAGCCGCAGCAATGCTTGCTCGGTCGCGTTGATCACCATCATGTACAGGGTGTGCCCCCCGGGGTCGGGCTCGTAGCGGGCCACCAGCGGGCGAAGTCGCTCCTCCACCATCTCCTCGAAGGCGCGGGTCTCCCGGGCCTCTCGGGCGGCGGGGTCCAATCGGGACAGCACTGCGTGTGGCAGGGACCCGCGGCTGATCATCACCCCCTGGGCCGAGGTCACGGCCTGCACCACGAAGGTCTCCAACTCGCGTTGGTTGCCGGGCCAGGCATGGCGCTCCATCAGCTTCCACAGGGTGTGGTGCACCCGCCTGCGCGGAAGGCCGAGCCGATCGCTCCAGGTCTCCAGGTACAGCCTTGCAAGGGAGCGGATGTCCTTTGGACGTTCCCGGAGAGGGCGGAGGCGGAGATGGGTCCAGGATGCGAGCCGGGTCTCCGGCGGACGGCGGCTTCCGGTGAGGAGCTTCCAGCCGGTCGCCTGGGCGAAGGCGGCCATCTCATCGATCCGGCCAGCGGATACCATGTCGACGTTCGCCAGGTAGAGGGTCCCTGGGGTCGCACCGTGTACGGTGATGTCGTCGACGGGATTGTGGGAGATGAAGGGACCTCTGGCCTCGGACAGCCGGTGGACGATACCCGCCACCCACTCCTTTCCGGTGCCGCGCTCCCCTTCGAACAGCACGGGCATGGGGTTGCGTGCCGCGGCGTGCAGCGTCGCCATCGGCTCCGGGCCGAGTCCGGCGTGCTCCAGGAGACGCTGCTCGTACTCGTCGAGGATGGGAGGCGTGGCCGCCGAGGCGAGCGCCAGGAGCTCTTCGGTGGTCTCGAGCTGCTCCAGGTGGGGGAGGGCACCCCGGATGGTGCGGATGATGGGTGCGCTGGGCAGGACCTCGCCCATCTCCCGCAGCAACGGGCCCGAGGCGCCGGGCAAGTCGCTGTCGACGAGCAGCAGCCGGGTGGTCTTGCGGGTCGAGCGGACCAGCGTATCCGCCCAGGTGGCACAGAACTCGGCCGCGTAGCCACGGGACGCGAGTCGGCCCAGGAGGCGGGCGCCGAGGTTCTCATCGGCAGTGGCGATGACGATGTTGTGCATTCGCGATCCCTGCTGGGGCCCTTATCTCGCCCGACCGGTTCTTTGCGCGCGCGGCTGCAATGGGTAAGATCCGCATGGGGGAGGTCCCGAGAGGAGACGCGATGACATTGCGGTTCGGCCAGCTTCTCGCGGCTGGCTTCCTCTTCAGCACCGCGGCTCTCGCCAGCGAAACCCCTGATCTCGAAGCGCCGACCGACGAGGCCGCGAGCGCAGAGCAGTCCGCAGAGGTCCCGCCCGCCGACCCGTCCGCAGAGGTCCCGCCCGCCGACGAGGCCGCCGCGGCGCCGGCGGAGGGCCCGGATCTGAACGCCCCGGCAGAGGAATCTGCGGAAGAGGGCGTCTGGACCTGGGTGGCCCGCATGGAGGGCGAGGTCCCCGATCCGAACATGGTGGAGGCCGTGGAAGAGCGATTCGAAGAGCAGCTCGCCGAGTCGGCGCTCATCGATGACCTCGGCGGCGTGGACGTGCCGCGGGGATTCTACGAGGATCCGGCGGCGGAGCTGGCGGGCGATCCTCTCTTCCTCGACCTGGTCGATCCGTCGGAGTTCGACATTCCCGTCGTGGTCAACGATCAGGTGGAGAAGTGGGTCCGCTACTTCACCGGCGATGGTCGGAAGTACTACGAGAGGTGGATGCGGCGCTCCACCCGGTACCGCCCGATGATGTACGCGGCGCTGGAGGAGGCCGGTCTCCCTTCCGACCTGGTGTACCTCTCCATGATCGAGAGTGGCTACAACGCCCACGCCTACTCCCACGCACACGCTGTGGGGCTGTGGCAGTTCATTCCCAGCACCGGGCGGCTCTATGGCCTTCGGGTGGATTGGTGGGTGGACCAGCGGCGCGACCCGGCGCTCTCGACGGAGGCCGCGCTCGACTTCCTCGCCGAGTTGCACGAGATGTTCGGGGGCTGGGAGCTGGCCTGTGCGGCATACAACGGAGGCCCCGGGCGGGTTCGCCGCGCCATCGCCAGCACGGGTACCGATGATTTCTGGGAGATTGCCACCGGCTCCTCGCTCCACAGCGAGACCGAGAACTACGTACCGAAGCTCATGGCCGCGGCCATCATCGGAAAGCACCTCGACCGCTACGGGTTCACCGACATCAGCTACGAGGATGAGTTGCTCTACGACACCGCATCCGTCGAGGGCATGGTGGAGGTGGCCGTCCTGGCGCGCTGTGGGGGAATGGAGGAGCGAGCCTTCCGGTACCTCAACCCCGCCCTGCGCCGGTGGGCCACCCCGGAGGGGACCACCGAGATCCGCGTCCCCGTCGGGAAGGGAGAGGCGTTCCTCGCCGCCCTCGACGACGTTCCCCACGCCGATCGGCTGACCTTCGTCCGCTACAAGGTGCGTCGCGGCGACACCCTGACGGCGATTGCGGCCCGCTACGGCGTGGACGTCGCGGACCTGGTTCGGGTGAACACGCTCCGGAACGCGAACCGGATCTTCGTGGGTATGACCCTGGTGGTCCCGACGAGCGGCGCCGTCCAGGTGGCGGAGACGTCGCGTGTCGCCGCAACCGATGCTGCGGCCTCGAAGCGGGTCTCATCGTCGCGTGCCACGAGCTACGCGGTGAACGCGGGCGACACCCTTTCCGGCATCGCATCGGAGAACGGGGTCACCGTGGCCGACCTGCAGCAGTGGAACGACCTGCGTGGGAGCACCATCTTCCCCGGGCAGAAGCTCGCCTTGAGGGCAGGCCGTGGCGCCGTGGCCGAATACACCGTCGCTCCCGGCGACACGCTGTCCGGCATCGCGTCCCGGTACGGGGTCGCGGTGGGAGACCTGCAGCGGTGGAACAACATCCGTTCCTCCTCCAGGATCTACGTGGGCCAGGTGGTTTCCGTGCACGTACCGGATACCAGGTGGACCACCTACACCGTGCGGGCTGGTGACAGCCTCGGCGGCATCGGCCGGCGCCACGGGTGCTCGGTGGCGGACCTCCAGGGGTGGAACGCTCTGCGGACCACGGTGATCCACCCCGGCCAGACCTTGAAGATCCAGCGCTGACGCGCCAGCGATACCATGATTACTGTTCGGGAGGCCCTCGACCGTGTCCTGCGGGAGGTCGTTGCGTTGCCAGCGGAGGAGGTGCCGCTCTCCGCTGCCCTCGGTCGGGTGCTCGCTGAGGACGTGACCGCCGTGCTGGATGTTCCCCGTTGGGACAACTCGGCCATGGACGGGTACGCCGTGCGCGCCGCGGACACCTCCGAGGACGAGGTGGCGTTGGTCCTGAACGAGGTGATCGGCGCGGGGTACGTCCCGGTCGTCCGGGTGGCGTCGGGCACTGCGAGCGCCATCATGACCGGCGCCCCGATGCCCGAGGGCGCAGACGCGGTGGTCATGGTGGAGGACACCGACGGGAGCCAGGAGGGCACGGTGCAAATCCGGGGAAAGGCCACCCCCGGGGTGCACATTCGCCGGCGGGGTGAGGACATCCACACCGGCGACCTGCTCCTCTCCGCCGGCGACCGCCTCGGGCCGGCCGCGCTGGGGCTGGCCGCCAGCCAGGGCCGGGAGGTGCTGTCGGTGAGTCGGCGTCCGGTGGTGGCCATCCTCTCCACCGGGGACGAGGTGGTGCCACCGGGGCAGCCACTGCAACCCGGCCAGCTCTACTCCTCCAACAACGCCAGCCTGGCCGGGCTGGTGACCCGGGCCGGGGGCGTCCCGCTCGATGGGGGGACCGCCCCGGACGACCTCGCCGCCACCGTTGGTCGGTTGGAGTGGTGCATCGCCCAGGCCGATGCGGTGCTCACCAGCGGCGGCGTGTCCGTCGGGGAGTTCGACGTCGTGAAGCAGGCCTTCGCGGACCTCGGCGTGCCCCTGGACTTCTGGAGGGTGAAGATGAAGCCCGGCAAGCCGCTGGCCTTCGGGGTTGCGGTCCAGGGTGGGCGGCGGGTCCCCGTGTTCGGCCTGCCCGGGAATCCAGTGAGCTGCATGGTCAACTTCCTGGAGATCGTCCGTCCGTGGATGCACGCCGCCATGGGCACGCGGAAGCCCTTCCTGCCGGTGGTCGAGGCGATCGCTGCGGAAGACATCCACGTCAGCCCGGGACGGCTGGACTTCACCCGGGTCACCCTGGAGGACGACAAGGGACGGTGGTGCTGCCACTCCACCGGGAACCAGTCGAGCGCGGTGTTGACCTCGATGGTGAGGGCGCACGGGCTGGCCCTGTTTCCCCCTGGGAGCGAAGGAGCTCGCGCCGGAGAGGTCGTTCGGGTCCAACTCCTGGACCCCTCCTTCCTCGATCGCGACGATCCGGGGCTGCCTTGACCGCCTCCCGTCCCGGTTTCACCGGCCTGGACGGGTTCGTGCTGGCGGGAGGACGCGCCGCGCGCATGGGAATCGACAAGGCGCGGATCCCCTTTCCCGGCCGATGGCCGATGGCGGTCCACGTCGCCGGGGTCGTGGAGGCAGCGTGCGGTCGGGTGACCCTGGTATGCCGCGGCCCCCCGGACGGGCTTCCGTGGGTCACCCCCGATGGCCGGTCCCTGGAGGTCGTGCGGGACGCGGACCAGGGTGTGCCGCACCCGTTGAACGGCCTGGTCACGGCCTGCGCCGCGTCCCGCACACCCTGGTTGGTGGTGGTGCCCTGCGATGTGCCGTTCTTGCCCGAGGAGGCCGTCTGCCGCCTGGTGGCAGCCGCCACCGCGGCGGTGGGGAGCAGGTTGGTGGCAGACCAGCCTGCTGACCCGGACGCCGCCATCTCCTCCGCCGTGGTCGCGCGGGACGAAGACCGTACCCACCCCCTGGTCGGGGTGTTTCCCAGGGCGGTCGGGCGCCTGGCCGCACGGGCCGCCAGCGAGGGGCGGAGCGCGGTGGACTTCACCCGCCATGCCAGCCAGGTCACCCTGCCCGCCTCCTGGCTCCGGAACGTGAACGCCTGGGAGGACACCGGGCGGGCTCGCACCGTCATCGAAGACCTGGCCCACCACCTGCCGTGGGTAGACGGGGCCGCATGGGACCGGCTCCGAGAGGGAGAGGCGCAACGACTACGCCAACGGGGCGTGCTGGTGCTCAGGCCCTAGCCACCAGGAAGTCGATGAGCGCATCCGACATGCGCATGGCCTCCTCGGAGAAACCGGCGAAGTAGGCATCCACCTCACGGAAGACGCGTCGAAACTCCTCCCGATCCCCTGCCTCCACTGCGGCTTGCACCTCGCGGGCCGCCTCCAGGAAGTGGGCGCGCATCTCGGCGCTGTGGGGGTTGTCCAGGATGATCGATGCGTAGAGGTCCGGATCCTGGGCGAACAGTCGGGCGACCACGGACAGCTCCAGGCGGTAGATGGGGCTGGTGAAACGCAGACTCTCTCGCACCGGCACCCCGGTTCGACGAAAGGCGTTTCCCATCACAACGGTGATGAAGTGGAGGAGGACCTGCACCACGGCCATCATCCGATCGTGGGTCGACGGATCGACCTCTACCAACTCCAGGCCGAGGGCGCCCAGCTCTGCGCACATCCAGTCGGTGAGGGGCCCGGACCGCACCCGGCACACCACCACCTTCTGCCGGTGCAGTGAGCGCACCGTGCCGCCGAACATGGGATGCAGGCCCAGGCCCTCCCCATGGAGCATTCCCTCGTACACGCCACAGACCCGCTCCTTGAGGGAGTTCAGGTCACAGAGCAGGGCGTCGGGACGGATATGGGGGGCCAGCGCTTGGGTTACCGCCTCCGCGGCGTCCATGTCCACCGATACGATCACCACGTCGGCAGCACGGGCGGCGGCGGGACGGTCGCAGCCGTCGTCCTTCTCCAAGATGTCCACCTCGTGCCCACGCTCTGAAAACGCCCGTGCGAACAGGCTGCCCATCTTGCCGCGCCCCCCGACCACCAACACGCGTCGTGTGGTCGCAGCCCGCGCGTACGCCATCCGTGCTCCCTGGAGCTGGTGTGACGCTTCCACGAGCCCATGGACGAGGTCTTCGCCAACCTGCTCCGGGAGTCCGAGGGAGGCCGCCTTTCGCCGAGCACGATCCAAGACACCCCGCTCGCGCTCCCTGTCGAACAGGGGGCGCTCCGCCCCCGCCTTGAGCGCTCCAATCCGTTCGACGACGCCCATCCGTTGCGCGGCAAGCTCCAGAAGCGTGTCGTCCAAGGCGTCGAGTTCAGCACGCAGCGCGTCGAGCGCATCCTCTTCGGCCATGGGTGGGGCCTCCGGGTGGGGAGCCAGTGTACGGCGAGATAGTCACGCCTGTTCCCAGGAGGCACCAGTGCGCATCGAGGTGCAGGGCGCGGTCGACCCGCGGTTCCGGCGGGTCCAAGACGTGTTCGAAGAGAACTTTGGCCGTCGCGCAGAGGTCGGGGCGTCGGTGTGCGCCTGGGTGGACGGCCAGAAGGTGGTGGACCTGTGGGGCGGGCTCGCGGATGTCCGTACGGGGCGCCCCTGGGAAGAGGACACCCTGGGGTTCCTGTTCTCGTCCACCAAGGGCTTGACCGCGCTGGCCATGCTGATGCTGGCCGACCGGGGCAAGCTGGACCACGATGCCCCCGTGGCCGAGTACTGGCCGGAGTTTGCCCGGAACGGAAAGGAAGCGATCACCGTCCGGCAGCTTCTCAACCACCGATCCGGGCTATGTGCCATCGACCGTCCGCTCACCCTGGACGACCTGGAGGATCCAGCGCGGGTGGCTCCTGCGCTCGAGGCCCAGGAACCGCTCTGGGAGCCCGGCACCCACCAGGGCTATTGCGGAGTGAGCTTCGGTATCTACGTGGCGGAGCTCTTCCGACGCATCGAAGGGCGCACCATCGGGCGCTTCCTCGCGGAGGAGGTTTCGGCCCCGCTGGGTGCCGACATCCACCTCGGGTTGCCCCCCGAGGCGGAGGAGCGGGTAGCGACGGTGTACCCACCCCGTCGGCGCGACAGAATCCTCCGCGGCCTTCCCCGCCTCGTCTGGGGGCGTGGGGTGGAAGGACGGGTCTTTCGGGCCTTCGCCGACAAGTCCTCCCGCACCGCCCGCGCGTTCGCCAACCCGGCGGAGCTCGGCCCCAAAGCCCTGCGGAACGTCAACACGCCGCGCGTGCACCGCATGGAGCTTCCCTGGATGAACGGCATCGCCAACGCCCGTTCCCTGGCGACGGTGTACGCGACGCTTGCGGGCGTCGCCTCGAGTGAAGTGCAGTTGGTGGTTCCGGAGCTGCTGGAGGAGGTCCAGCGTCGCCAAAGCTGGCAAGTGGACCGGGTGCTCCGCAAGCCGATGGGCTTCTCCCTGGGGTTCGTCAAGGAAGAGTCCCACCTGTTCTCCCCCTATCCGGAGACGTTCGGACACCCCGGCGCCGGGGGTTGTGTGGGCTTCGCGGACCCGCCGCGAAGGCTGGCCTTCGGGTACGTGATGAACCGCATGGACTGGCATCTCCGTTCCCCACGGTGCCTGGCGCTGTGCCACGCGGTGTACGACTGTCTTTAGGCGGATGGGAATGTGCCCGCCCGGCGCCCCACCGAATCCGGTACCCTGGTCTCGCGCGGGGAGGCTTCCTCTGGGCTGCGCCGGCAGCCGGCTTGCGTTTCCCGTTGCGAATCGCGATGCTGCCCAATCTCGAGGAGGGGCCGATGAGCGTCGAGGAACACAAAGCAGCGGCCGATGGCATCCGCGCCGCGGTGCAGGTCGTCGTGGTGTCCAGCACGCGCACCGAGAGCACGGACCAATCCGGGCTCCTCCTCACCGAGCTGCTCGAGCAGGCTGGGCATCGGGTGCTGGCGCGCCACATCATCTCCGACGATGCGCGTGAGATCCGGGGGCGGCTGCGCGAGTTCGCGGACGACGGGGTCACCAACGTGGTGGTGCTCACCGGGGGCACCGGGATCAGCCGCCTCGACATCACCGCCGACGCGATCGAGCCGCTGTTCGACACTCCGATCCCGGGGTTCGGAGAGCTGTTCCGGTGGCTGTCCTTCCAAGAGGTCGGTTCCGCCGCGATGCTCTCCCGGACCACCGCGGGGATGCTGGGTCCGCTGCTGGTCTTCGCGGTTCCGGGTTCCACCGGCGCGTGCAGGCTGGCCGCGGAGAAGCTCATCATCCCAGAGCTCTCGCACCTGTTGCGCGAGTTGGTGAAGGAAGGTCCCCCCGAGGTCCATGTGGACTTCGACGAGTACGAGTTCGAGACCGAAGAAGTAGAAAGCGAGGAGGAAGAGGTGGCCGAGGAAGAGAACGCGAAGGTTCCCCCGCCGTCAGGCAAGCTCGGCGTATTGGGCCGCGGCCGCTTGACCATCCAGTCCGAAGAAGTAGTGACCACGGAGAAGGCCGCCGAGGACGAGCGCCCCCTACCCGCGGGAGGCTGGCGTCGCGCCGTGTACGAGATCCAGGGCGAGTTGATTCGAGGCGAGCGCGAAGAGCTGCCCTGGGACCTGGAGAGCATCTCCCCAGTGGTCGACGTCCTCCACACCGCGGGGGAGGTGGCGGTCCTCAAGCTCCCCAGCGGGGTGAAGTACTCGCTCTTCGCGTGGCCCGACCTGTACCGGGACACCAGCAAGGTGCTCCTCATCGGCTGGGGCCAACCCCTCGCCGAGGTCATCGCGCTCCACCGCTTCCCCCACCTCACCGGTACCTGTATCGAGGAGGAGCGGGGCTTCATGCCCAACCGCAACGTGGATGTGGCCGAGATGTGCGAGACCGTCACCGGGCGTGTCCCCAAGGACACCTCCGGCCAGCTCTTCGCGGTCCAGGCCGACGAGGTGTGGATCCAACGGGGCAACAGCATCATCAAGTGGGATGGTCGCAAGGAGCGCGTAGATGGCAGCCCCAGGCAGGTCATTTCCACCCTCGTGCTGCACTGGAGCAACAAGTAGCGCCAGCGCCGTGAGCCTGATGCGCTGGGCCGTGCTCGCGCTGCTCCTGTCGTCCAGACCGGCCCTGGCTTCTCCCGAGCCAGGGGTGGGCGTCGAAGTGCCTCCAGCATCTGCGCAGAACGCGCCACCGGTGCTGGCGTCCCTGTCCATCGGGCCTGACCGGCCGGGGGCCGGTGACACCCTGAGGTGCTCCGCAAATGACGTCTCCGACCCGGA
>JAFDJI010000548.1 GCA_019307545.1 Deltaproteobacteria bacterium
GGCGACTCGCGGTGCACGGCACGCTGGGCAACTTCCAGGTGGAGGCGGGCCTGCTGACCTCGCACTGGGGCCCGGGGGGGTTGGCCAACGACGGCGCGCACGACCCGGTCTTCGGGCGCACCGACTTCGGGGATCGGGTGATCCGGGTGCGCGCCACCTCGATGTCCGGTGGTCCGGACTCGCGCACCGTGGCGTTCACGGCTGCGGCGGACCTGGTGGTGGACGACGGCACCGCGCGGCTCGACCACGACGAGATCGCGGTGAACGGCATCCTGTCCGCGCTGGTGTTCACCCAGAACGGAGGTCGCTATGGCCTCTACGGGGTGTTCCGGCAGCAGTGGGACCGGGAGGTGGACCGCACCATGACGGTGGGGGTCGTGGATGGCTACGTGGATGCCCCGGTGTCGTTGTCGGGCGGATGGACGGCCAGCCTCGCCGCCGAGGCGGTGGTCCTGGTGGGGCACACCGATCGCGCCACCACCTACAACGCTCGGGAGGGCGTGAACGTGGCCCAGTTCGGCGCCGCCGGGGTCGCGTCGGTCGAGACGCCCTGCGAGCGGTTCGGGGGCCAGTTGTGGGCCGGGTTCGCGTCCGCGGACGGTGACCCGGACGACAAGTTGCAGCACGGCTTCGCCTTCGACCCGAATTTCGGCGCCGGCATGGTGCTCTTCGACCAGGTGCTCGGAGCGGTGGACGCCGCCACGTACGTCCTGCTCGACGATCCGGAGATCGCGGCCCAGCCGCCGGACGGGGTGGAGTCCCTGGTGCGGGAAGGCGCGTTCAACGGCGCCACCTTCGTGCAGCCCGTGCTCCAGGCCACGCCGATGCCCTACCTCGACCTGAAAGTCGGCACGACGTGGACCTGGGCCAACGCACCGGTGATGCACCCCTACTACACCTACCGGGCGGGCGGAACGCCCCACAACCACCACGATCTGCCGTCGGAGGGGCGGCTGCTGGGCACCGAGATCGACTGGAGCCTCGGGGTGGGCGATGCGATCGGGCCTGTGACCCCCAGCCTCACCGTCCAGGGCGGGCACCTCCACCTGGGCGCCCCCCTGCGTGGGGAAGGACCCGACTGGGTGAACCACGTGATGGGGGTGGCGCGCCTCACCTGGTGAGCGCGGCGACTCAGTCGGTCTCTCGCCGCTCGGGCTGGTGGAAGTAGAGGTAGTAGGCGAGGGTGCTTTCCCCGTGGCAGGCGGCGCAGGGGGTCTTCCAGCCTGGACGCCGCAGCTCGTCGGCCGGTTCGTCGGGGTCCGGACCGTGGGTGCGGTGGCAGCTCCCACAGGTCAGGTCGCCGTTCACGCCAGCCGGAACCTGTTTTCCCGACGTATCGAACAGTGGGATGTCACCGAGGGGCTGCCAGCGCTGCCCGCCTGGGGTGAACACCGGAACGGGGTGCTCGTAGTCGGAGACCCGGGAGGTTTCCCCGCTGTCGGCGGTGGTGCTGTGACATGCCAGGCAGCGCGCCGAGAAGGGGTTCACGTCCGCGGCTAGGCCGCCGACCGCTGGGGGATCGTCGTGGGAAGGATGGCAGTCGGGGCACCCGGTGTCGCCGTGGCCGCCCCGCTCCAGGTCGGCAAGCTGGACCTCGTGACACGCCCCGCACTCGGTCGAGGTCACGAGGTTCGCCGCGTGTCTGTCGTGGCAGCTCTCGCAGCCGTCGGGGAGCAGGCTCTGGCGCACGGGGTGGGTCCTGGCCAGGGAGATCCGCCGCTCCGCGCCGGCAGAGGTATGGCAGTCGAGGCAGACCTGGGGCCCCACTCCAGCGAGGTGGGCGCCGGCTGGACGCGTCGCCGGCGCGTGCATGCCGTGGCAGGTCACACAGTCCACCGGCTCGTGCCCACCGCCCGCGTGCGCTTCGGTCTCGGGCTCGTGGCACACCCGGCAGGCCGCGGCGCCGGCGCCACGGGTGCGGAGCAAGGTGGCCGCAGTGGCCTGATGCGGGTCGTGGCAGGACAGGCAGGTGAGCCGGCCGTCCTCGGTGAGGACGCCACCGAAGGACGCCACGTCGACCCGAACCGCATCCTCCACCTCCATCTGGGAGCGTGCCGTCCCGGTAGGGGGCCACCAGCAGGTGGTCCAAGGTGGCGCCGTGTGGGGTGTGGCAGGTCCGACATCCGATGCTGCCGTCTTCCAGCGTGGCATCGAAGGACTCGAGGAGGGCGAGGTTCGCTCCCGCGGGTGGGTCCAGTCCGACGGGGTGGCTGGTGCGGCGGTGCTGCGGGGAGTTGTCGACGTAGTCGCCGTGACAGTCCATGCAGACGCCGAGACGCACGGGCTTCTCCATGGACGCTCGCTCCTCGAGGCCGAAGTCCAGGATGTGCTGCGTCGCGTCGTGCTCGGCATCCGCGAGGTGGAGCACGTGGCACGAGATGCAGCGGAGGTTGCCCTCGGGGGTCAACTCGACGTTGGCGGGTGGCAGGAACGCCCCTTCGACCTCCAGGGGGTGGTTCTGCACGGCCGGATCCCAGTTTCCGACGGACATCCGGCGGCTGCCGTCGTGGCAGTTCCGACAGATGAGGGTGAGGTCGTCGTCCCGCATCGAGTCCCTGCGGAACAGGGTCTGGGGCTCGGGGAACCGTCCATCTTCGAACGCCGGGCCGCCGCGTTGGAGGACGGCGACTTTGGATTTGCCCGTGTCGGCCACGATGAGGCGGCCCCCATCGGCCGCCAGGCCGAGCGCGTAGGTGAATTCGTGGGGGCCATTGGGTCCGGAGACCAGCCGCACGAACTCCCCGGACGCCCCGAGGACCTGGATCACGCCCTGGTGCGTGTCCAACACCGCCAGCTCTCCGCTGTCGAGCAGCGCGACGTCCTTCGGCTTGACGAACTGCCCTTCGCGGAGCCCCCACCCGCCCAGGGTGGCCAGGTGTCTGCCCCCGCTGTCCAGGTGGACGACGCGTCCCTGGAGCGCATCCGCGAAGTACACCCCCCCCTCCCGGTCTGTCGCCAGGCCGCGCGGCGCGCGGAGCGGAAGGTCGTCGATGGTGGTCTGGGTGACCCGGACGCCTCCCTCTTGGTCCACCAGGAGCACGATGTCTTCCGGCGCGGCGCTCACCCAGAGCAGGCCGGACGGGGTGACCGCGACGTCGGTGGGGTGGAAGTCCGGGCTCAGGGCCACGGTTGCGGTGACCGCCCCGTCGCTCGCAGCCAGCGCGACCAGGCGGTGGTTGCCGGCGTCGGCGACCCAGACGACGTCGGAATCCGCGCCGAGGCCCGTCGGGTGGTCCAGTCCCGCATGGGCCACCCATCGGGTCGTCCCATCCGCCTCGAACAGGCTGACGGTGTCCGCGCCGAAGTCGGCCACCGCGATGGAACCGCCCTCCAGGACCGCCACCGCGCAGGGCTCGCGGAGCCCATCGGTGATCGCGGCGACCTCACGGTACCCGTCGCCATCGCCCCCCACGGCGGCATTTGCCAGGGTCAGGGCAAGCAACGCCCACGCGGCTGGATGCCACCGATGCGCACCGGGGGGGTGTAGCGCCACCGTTCCCACTCCAGAATGATTTGATATCGAGCCGCACGAGCTTACAACGTATGAATACCAGAAGCCACGAACATGCGCTCCGACGCGATCGCCACGTGTGCTTCCGCATGCCGTGGTAGTCTCGAATGTCTTGGCCAATGGAGGTTCCCGGATGCGAGTCCTGGTTCGCGGTGGAGCAGTCTTGCTCTGGCTCCTCCTCGCCATCGTCGGATCGTACGGGGTGTACCTACGCTTTACCACCGGCCACATACTCACCGGCTACGGGAACTACATTCCCTGGGGCCTGTGGGTTGCCTGCTACATCTACTTCATCGGGCTGTCCGCCGGCGCCTTCTGCCTGTCCTCCGTCATCTACGTGGGTCGGGTGAAATCCCTGGCCCCCCTGGGTCCGCTGGCACTGATGACCGCGGCGGTCACCCTGGTGATGGCGATGCTGTCGATTGTCATGGACCTCGGGCACATCGAGCGGGTGTTTGACGTCGGGTTGCACGCCAACTTCGGCTCGATGATGGCGTGGATGATCTTCCTGTACGGGGCGTACCTTTCCGTCATCCTCGCCGAGAACCTCCTTGCGCTGGTGCCCCAACTGGAGGGCCACCAACAAGACCCGTGGCCGACAGGCTTCATCGCGCGGCTGGTCACCCGCATACCGAAGAACTTCGCCGAGCACTGGCTCCATCGCCTGGGCATCATCGGCGTCCCGCTCGCCGTCCTCTTCCACGGGGGTGTCGGCGCCTTGTTCGCCACCGTGGGTGCCCGACCGTACTGGCACCAATCCCTGTTCCCGATCGTCTTCCTGGTCGGGGCGCTGGTCTCCGGCTGCGCCCTGCTCGCCGCCCTTTACTACCTGGTGTGGCCGATCCGGGACCGGCAATTCCAAGAGACCATGAATTGGTTCGGGGTGATGATCCTCGGCCTGCTCCTGTTCGACGTGGTCCTGGAGTGGGCGGAGTTCTCCGTTCCCCTGTGGCAGGGCAACAGCCACGAGGCCCAGATCTTCGTCGACCTGATGTACGGGGACTACTGGTGGAACTTCTGGATCATCCACGTCGGCTTCGGTGTCCTCGTGCCGCTGGTGCTCCTCGTCGGGTGGCGTCGGCGTCCCGGTGTGGTCGCCCTTGCCGGGGGCCTCATCGCGTCCACCTTCCTGTCCGTCCGCCTGAACCTGGTCATCCCTCCGCTGACCCAGCCCCTGGTCGAAGGCCTGGCCGATGCATTCATCTCCCCGCGGGCCAGCTTCCAGTACTTCCCCTCCGCCATCGAGTGGTACGTGTTCTTCTTCATCCTGGCCGTGGGCGTCGCGATGTTGGCGCTCGCCATCCGGATCCTGCCCTTGCTTCCCGACCGCAAGCAGGCGGGGGCCTGATCCATGGTGCGTCGCATCCGCATTGCGCTGTTCTTCCTCCTGGGCCTGGGTCTTGGGTACCTGGTCGTGCTCACGGGCTGGTTCCTCGCCTACGTGCTGCCACACGGAGGCATGTGGTGAGCGCGCCCCTCAACGCCTCGATGGGCGCCCTGTTCGTGGGTCTGGTCTCCGGAGGCCTGCTCGGGACCTTCCGCTACCAGGAGTTGGAGAACCGTCGTCCGCTCTGTGGGACCTGCCACCACGGTGCCTCCGAGGTCGCCGACGCGGCAGACCGGATCCCGCCCCACTCGCTCGATTTCGGGGCCTCCTGCCACGTGTGCCACGTCCTTCCCCTCCGAGAGTACGCGGCCTTCTGGCTGGGCTCCACGGAGCGCACGCCCGAGTGGGAGAACCCCATCGTGGGGGGGCAGACCTGCCTCGAATGCCATCTCCTGCGCAGCCGGGGCACGCTGCCTTGCGAGGGGTGCCACAGCGAGGTGTTGGAGGGGGTACGGCTGACCGACAAGTGTCAGACGTGTCACCTCGACCGGGAGTTGGTGCCCCCGCACCACGGCCATGCGGTCTGCCGTGATTGTCACCTACCTCGACCCCCAGGAGCGGGCCCGGAGCATCATGGCGGCGAAGCTCGCCGGGGACCTGCCACCGCTGCCGGAGCGAAACATGCCCGAACAGAACCCGCGAGTGGCGGGAGGCGCACACTGATGCTGTTCCTGGACGAGCATTGGAAGGAGAGGCAGCGTGCGGACCTGAAGCGGGCGCTGGAGCGGCGCCGGGTGGGAACGCGGTGGGGGATGTACATCGATCCGGCCCGTTGTACCGGTTGTCGAGCGTGCCAG
>JAFDJI010000549.1 GCA_019307545.1 Deltaproteobacteria bacterium
CCGGTGTCCAGGAGCACGAGGGTTCGGGTGCGCTGCTGACGGGCCCATGCGGAGACGCGACGCAGGAGGCGCCGCTCCACCCCGGGGCGGCTCCCCCAGAGGTCCATGACGACCGAGACGTCGCGGTTCATGGCACGCGCGGTGCGGGCCACCACGAAGCCGGCGAGGCCCTGCTCGTCGCGGCAGGCGAAGGTCTGGTAGCGGTGCGTCGGGTGTCGGGTGTAGCGCCAGTCGAGGTAGGCCGCGCTTCGGGCGACATGCACCTTGCCGCTGCTCGCAAGCTGGTCCGCGAGCGCGTCGTACTCCGCAGCGAACCCCTCGGCGGGCTGGATCTCCGCGGTCGGTCCCCGTCCCAGCAGCGAGAGGGGGTTCACCCAGGTCGTCACCAACCCGCGCGAGGTCCATCCCACCTTTTCGAACCCCCGCATCGAGTTGTGGTTGGGGAAGCCGAAGAAGATCTCCTCCGGCTGCAGGGCCTCTCCGAGGGTGTGCAGGCACCCCACGAAGTACCCCTGGCCCCGCCCTCTCGGCGCCGTGGCCGTGTCGCAGCTCTGCCAGCCGCGAACCGCATCGCCTCCGTGCCGGATCTCGAGCGGGAACATGGCGTTGGCGGCCACCAGATCGTCCCCTTCGTACACCACGGCGATCAGGGCGTTACCGGCGGGTGGATGGTACTTCCAGCGGTACAGCTCCGGGGTCATCCAGTCGGCCGTGCTGCCGGCGCGCTCGATGACCTCGGCAAAGGCCTCCCGCTGCAGGGCGGCGAACGCCTCGTAGTCCAGGTCGTCCGCGTCCAGGAGCTTGAAGGTCCCCATCAGTCTCCCTCCACCAGCCGGTTCAGCTCCTCGAACTCCCGATCTCGCCCGGCATCGAGGGGAAAGGCGCCCACGGCCGGGTTCCCTGACCACCGAGCGGCCTCCTCGGGGGCTGCGCGGCCGATATGGAACAGCACCTCGACGGATGACGCGCCCCGTCGCTCTGCGACCCGGATCCCCGCTCGTGCCGCCTCGCGGGTCATCCGACCGGTGTAGAGCACCCCCACGAAACGATCGGGTCCCGCGATCCCGGCCTCACGGGCGACGCCCCTGGCGCGCTGGGCACAGGCCCGGAGCGCGGCGTGCTTGACGATGTTGACGACAAACAAGGGCGACAGGCTGTCCCGCGGTCGCTCCGAGAGGTGGAAGGGCTCGTCGGTGATGCGCACCTCCAAGAGGCCGAACTCCCTGGCCAGGCGGGCCGCGACCGGGAAGAGAAAGGGCAGCATGTGGACGTGGACATGCCCGTCGATCGCCTGCACCCCTCGAGCACCGAGCAGCGCGACCACCTCATCGACCTGTGCGCGCCACTCTCGCTCCACCTGCGCCACCAGGTCGGCGCGGCTCGCTCGCGAGGAGAACAGCCAGGCCACCAGGAGGCTCCCGAAGGTGTGGTGCAGGAAGCCCGCCTCGTCGACCAGCAGCGGCACCTCCGCGGGTTGCGCGACCGAGCGACCTTCGGAGAGGTTGAGATGGACGGCCACCCGCGCCGCGCGGTCCCCCTCTTCGCGCAGCACCTCGGCCACCTCGTCGAGTCCGTCGCCGTTCGCGAGGATGCTGAATCCGTCCAGGAGCCCTTCGCGCCAGGCCTGCGCGATGCGCCGCGAGATGGTCGGCGTCGCGCCCATGTCGTCGGCGTGGCGGATCAGTTCGATGGGTCCCCCTCCTCGGGAGCGGGGTCCTCCCCCTCGGGAGCAGGGTCTTCCTCCTCGGGAGCAGGGTCCTCCTCCTCGGGAGCAGGGTCCTCCTCCTCGGGAGCGGGCACCAGCTTGCGCTTCTTCGCGTCCCACGCAAGGCCCGCCTCGCCGAAGCGCTTGAGGTACTTCTCGCTGACGTCGCTCGGCTTCCACCGGTACCGCTTCCAGTTCTCGGCGGTGCACTTGAAGTCCTTCACGTAGTAGCAGTTGTCACCCAACCGCTTGAACACCGCCTTGTCCCCCTTGTGGTTGTACTTCTTCGCGAGGAGGAGGTGCTCGATCGCCGCGTGGTTGCGGCTTTCCCACTGCCACGCCTTCCCCGCGTAGTAGTGGGCATAGTAGCTGTGGGGGTAGAACTCGGCGTTGCGGACCCAGAAGTCCTCCGAGGTCCGCCAGGCCTGGGTGTTGAGGTTGGTGATCACCGCGCTCCAGGCGACGTAGGCCACCACCAACCCAACGGGCACGTGGCGCCACGTCGGGTGCGTCGCGAGCCGACCCCGCACGAACCGGACGGCGACGTCGGCCAACCAGATGGCGGTGATGACCTGGGCGGAGAAGGTGTACCGATACTCGAAGGTCGCCGCCGGCCCACGGTTGGGGATGTTCAGCACCGTGCCGAAGGTCACCGCCGCCATCAGCAGCCACAGCAGGGGGAGCCCGTCGCGGTGCCGCACCCGCCACGCCACCACGATCGCCAGCACGGCGAGGAGGATGAGGAGAGACGCCGCGGGCGGAAACCCGAGCGCGAGAATCATCGGGGTTCCCTTGACGTGGAGCCAACCCAGCGCCTCGTTGAAGGGAGGCGCGACCCCACTCTGGATGGGAACGAGCAGCGAATGGAGGTACTCGACGAGGTGATTGAAGTCCTGCAGGATGGTGTTGACGTAGTTCCCGCCGAGTGGCTGTGGGCGGATGAGTGCGCGTCCGGCGCCAGCGTAGATGATGCGCCAGGCGGAGTAGAAGGCGACGGCGAAGTACGGGATCTTGTCCACGATCCCCCACCACCAGGTCGACCTCCGCTGGTAGACGTCGAGCAGGATGAGCCACAGCGGCAGGTACAGGAACACCGGCTTGCCCATCATCGACAGCCCGAACGAGACGATGCTGAGCCCCAGCCAACCGAACCCTCGCCCCTCCGCCACCCGGTACTCCAGGTAGGCGGCGACGCTCAGCAACGCGAACATCAGGCCGTAGAGGTGGTTGCGGGTGCTCACCCAACACATCAACTCCGACACGATGGGGGAGCAGGCGAACAGCAGCGCCGCCAAGGCCGCGGCATGGCGGTCCACCACCACGTGACGGCCGACCCACGCCACGAGCAGGAGGAGCGGCACCAGGGCCAACCAGTTGAACAGGTACCAGAGCGCGTACACCTTGCCCGCCAGCGCCCAGTTCAGCTGGAAGGAGACGAACATCAGTTGCTGGTTGGCGCCCTTGTGGTTCTGGGTCAGCAGGTACCAGAAGTTGTCCCAGGTCAGGGTATTGACGCGCGGTTCCCAGTGGATCTGGCGGTAGTCGTCGAAGATGTTGAACTCGCCCAGGAAGCCCGGCGCGTGTAGGGCGAGGGCCGCCGCCACCGCGAGCCACAGCCAGAGCCGGTATCGCTCGCCGCGCGCCTCCTGGGGCCTCGGGGCGAGCAGGTTCGGGGACGGGAGGAACCAGGCAGCCGCCGCGGCCGCGATGGCGACCCCAGCGAGGATCCAGCCCCACCAGAAGGGCGCCAGCCCATACCACTCCGCCGCAATCTGCTGTCCTTCGGGCAGCGCCACCCAACCTCCCCGCTCCTGGG
>JAFDJI010000550.1 GCA_019307545.1 Deltaproteobacteria bacterium
AGACTGAACGGGGTGGTGGAATCTGTGGCGGGGCCCGCGAGGGAGCCACTATATTCCGCTTTCTTTCTGGCCTGGGGGTCCCATGCGACGGACCGGGACGATCGCACTGATGGCGCTGCTTCCCTTCGCGGCGCTCGCAAGCCCTGGGGCAACGGAGGAGCCACTGCTTCCCCTGGGCGAGGGTGCGTTCCTGCTCCCCACGGTGGTGGACGGCCCCTTCGATCCAGACCGGTACGAAACGCTGCTCGAACGGGCCGTGGGCGACGCGCCCGCGGACGCCGACGTGGTGGAGATCTGGGCCGAGGACACCGTGGGTGTGCTGCATCGGCTGGAGCACCTGTTGCCAGAGGTGCCGCCACCGCCCCAGAAGGCCGGAGAGGACGCTCGGAGTTGGCCCGCTATCTACCCGGGCCGCTCGGACGGGTACCTTTCGGGGAAGGCCGTCTATCTCAGCCAGTGCCATGGGTGGATCTGGTACGACTCCCTGGGCCGGTTCGCTACCCAGCGGGGCGAGCACTTCGACACGGTGGAGGACTTTCACAACCCGGAGGCTTTGAACCAGTTCCTGGCGCCCTACCTTGAGAATGCCGGAGCTGTCACCTTCACGGTGAAGGAGCGCGACCTCAACCCGAACATGGCGATCGCCGACAACGATGGCGAGGGCTACGCGGAGTCCGGGAGCGGCTTCGTGGACGGGCCCGCGGGGTTCGAGGAGCGCGACCTGTGGAGCTATGGCGTGGACCCGTTCAACAGCGGGACCACCCGGCGCTTCCCGGCGGACGGGGGCGGGGTGGCGACCTGGATCCCGGACGTGCCGGAAGACGGGTTGTACGCGGTGTACGTGAGCTGGGACTCCGACGCCTCACACGCCAAGGATGCCCACTACCGCATCACTCACGCCGGTGGCGTCATCGACCGGACCTTCGACCAGACGGTGCACGGTTCCACCTGGCAGTACCTGGAGAGCCTCTGGCTCCGCGCGGGGGTGGAGAGCCTGCAGGTCGAGCTGATCGCGGACTCCACCGAGGGTGGGAAGTTCCTCAACGCGGACGCGGTGCGCGTCGGCGGTGGGATGGGCGACGTGGTGCGAAACGGGGACACCTCCGAGCGGCCCAGGTGGGAGGGCGGCGCCATCCAGTACACTCAGTTCAACGGCGCCCCGAAGAGCGTGTACGACCCCTACAACAGTGGGAACGGCTCCGACCCCACCTCCCGCTCCCGGTGGGCCGCCTGGGAACACCCCTCGGGTGAGGATGCGCTCTACCTGTCCTGGCACTCCAACGCCTGTGGGACGGGCGATACCTGTACTGCACGCGGTACCGTCACCTACATCTTCGACGCCACCTGCTCCGCGGGGGCGCCGGTGTCCGGGTCCTACGACCTGGCCGTCGACGTGAACGACGAGCTGGTCTCCGCGTTTCGTGCCCTGTGGGAGCCGGACTGGGAGCAGCGGGGTGGGGACGACGGGGTCCACTCCGCCTGCTTCGCCGAGGTGAACCCCTACCACAACCCCGAGATGCCCGCGGCACTGGTGGAGCTCGCCTTCCACAACAACGAGACGGACACCGCTTACCTCAAGCACCCCCGGTTCCGCCGGGACGCGGCTCGTGCCATGTACCGCGGCATCGTGCGGTACTTCGCGGAGCGGGACAGCGAGACGCCCCACTACCTGCCCGAGCCCCCCACGACGGTAGGCGTCATGCACGACCCCAGCGGACGGCTCCGGGTGACCTGGCGGCCCGGTCCTTCGGACTTCCCCTACGGTGACCCGGCTGACAGCTATCTGGTCCAGACCTCACCCGACGGATGGGCCTGGAACAACGGGGTTTCGGTGTCCGGTACGGCGACGGTGCTGGACACCGCCGCGGGCGAGACGGTGTACGTGAAGGTCGTCGCCGTGAACGACGGGGGAAGGAGCTTCCCCTCCGAGGTGGTGGGTGCTCGGCGCTCACCGAGTGGCACGACACCCGTGCTGGTGGTCTCCGCCTTCGACCGCCTGGACACGGGTCTGTTGCCTTGGGAAGACGCGGGCCCCACCGGGATGGTCGTTCGCATGGACCTTCCCCGGGTCAACCCCATGGACACCGCGGTCGCGCACGGGCAGGCCATCACAGAGGTGGGGTGGTACTTCGACACCGTGAGCACCGAGGTGTTTGACGACCTCGACCTCTCCCCCTACGAAATGCTGGTCTGGGTCGCGGGGGAGGAGTCCACCGCGGACGAGACCTTCAGCGACGCCCAGCAGGTGAAGGTGCGCGCCTTCGTAGAGGAGGGCGGGTCGCTGTTCGTCTCCGGTGCGGAGGTCCTCTGGGACCTCGACTGGCGGGGGGACGCATCGGACAAGGCTTTTGCGGCCGAGGTGCTCGGCGCCACCTACGATACCGACGATGCCGGGACCACCATGGTGACGGGGGAGGGGATCCTCGAGGGGGTCGGCCTCCTGGACTTCGGCGAGGAGGTGGGCGCGCCCTACCCCGTGGAGTACCCGGATACCCTCACCTCCTCCAACCCGGTGATCGCCCACTATGCCACTGGTGGCGTCGCGGCCGTACTCGGGGACCAGGTGGCCCTGTTCGGCTACCCCTTCGAGACGATCGGCGACCCCGCGGTGCGCACGGCGGTCATGGAGCGGCTGTTGCCTGCACTGCTCCCCGACTACGATCCACCGGATCTGGACGATGGCGATGATTGGCAACGGCACGAGATTCCCGGCCCGGGGTGTGGGTGTGCGGCTGGATCGGTCGCTCCGCGAGCGCTGTTTCCGCTGTTGATGCTGGTCGCGCTGCGGCGGCGACGCGAGAGCTAGCCTCCCCATCGCGAAAGGCTTTCGTGCAGGGTGTTGCCCCGTCGGCCATGGGCGATAGTCTTCCGGGGATCAAGGTCCCGGAGCTTGGATGGCCAGTTGGCAGGAGGTGCAGGAGCGTGTCCGCAGCGACTACGTCCTCGACGTGGACGAGCCGCGCGAATTTGCCCTCACCATCACCCACCACGAGGGCGGCGCGGCCCGCGCCCAGCGGGTGATGGCGCGGTACTTCCAGGCCTGGGGCCGGGACATGGTCGAGGTGCGCTCCGCCTTCGGAAAGCTGGGCGACTACACCCCAGAGGGGCTGTTGGGCGACAACATCCAACTCCCACTGGGGGCGTTCGCCCTGCACGGGCAGTTCCTGGTCCTGATCCACAAGGCGGTGCTCGCTGACCTCACCGTGGACGGCGTGGTATTCCTGTTGACCCGGATCAGCTTGCTGGCGGACGCTCTCGAGGAGCGACGGGGCGGGGATCGGTTCTGAATAGGGGTTTGGAAATGGCGACCTGGGATGAGCTTCGGGAGCACATGCGGAAGACCTATCGTCTTGCAGACGACGAGGACGACATGCTCTCGATGGTGTGGAGCTACGACGATGGTCGCTCGCAGAAGATCATCGTTCGCCGATATGAAGCCTTCGAACGCCAGTTGATCGAGCTGAAGAGCGCGTTCGGTCGGGCCGACGATGCTTCTGCGGAGACGATGCTC
>JAFDJI010000551.1 GCA_019307545.1 Deltaproteobacteria bacterium
CTACGTGGTCATCACCCGGGGCCTGTTCCTGAAGGGCGTGGGCGTGGCGGCGCTGTGGCCTGAGCTGCTCGCCATGGTGATCTTCGCGTTCCTGCTCATCGCGATGTCCTCCTCCCGCTTCCGGAGGACGCTCGGATGATCTTCTCTCTTCGCCGGATGCGCGCCGTGGCCCGCAAGGAGTTCCGCCACCTGTTCCGCGACCCGCGCATGCGCCCGGTCATCTTCGTGGCCCCGGTGATCCAGCTCGTGGTGCTGGGCATCGCCGCCAACATGGACGTGCTCGGGGTGGACGTGGTGGTGGTGGACCGGGACCAGAGCGCGGTGAGCCGGGAGATCGTGCAGCGAATCGACGCCAACACCGCCTTCGAGGTGTGGGGCGTGACCACCGACGAGGCCGTGGCCGAACGAGCGCTCGACCGCGGGCAGGCAGAGCTGGTGGTGGTGCTCCCCGAGGGAACCGCGCGCGGCCTGGCACGCAACGAGCCCGTGGACCTGCCGGTGTGGGTCGACGGCACCGACACCAACCGGGGGATGCTCGCCCAGGGCTACCTGCAGAACGTGCTGGACGCGGTGAGTTCGGAGCGGTTGGACCTCGGCGGCCAGGCCATGAGCGCCTTGGTCGGGGGACGCCCGGAGCCCCGGGTGCGGGTGTTGTACAACCCGGCCCTACAGAGCCGGTGGTTCATGGTGCCGGGCATCCTGGTGCTGGTGCTCGCGGTCATCACCATGCTGCTCTCCGCCCTGGCGGTGGTGAAGGAGAAGGAGCAGGGCACCATCGAGCAGCTCTCGGTCACCCCGATCCGACCGGCGGAGCTGCTCCTGGGCAAGCTCGCTCCCTTCCTGATCGTCGGGGTGATCGTGGCGGTGTTGGTCACCGTGGCCGCGGTGCTCGCCTTTGGGGTCCCGCTCTTGGGCAACCCCCTCGAGCTGCTCGGGATGATCCTGCTGTTCATCCTCTCCACCATGGGCCTGGGCCTGCTCGCCTCCACGGTGTCGCAGACCCAGCAGCAGGCCCTGCTCTCCGCCGTCCTGATCCTGCTCCCCAGCATGCTGCTCGGCGGTGTCTTCTACCCGATCTCCAACATGCCCATGTGGGCCCAACGCCTCGCGGACCTCACCCCGATCCGGTGGTTCATCGCCATGGTGCGCGCGGTGTTCCTCAAGGGGGTGGGTTTCGAGACCCTGTGGCGCGAGGCCCTGATCCTGGGCGCCATCGGGGTGCTGGTGCTCGCCTTCGCCATCTTCCGGTTCCGCAAGAGGAGTGCGTGATGCTCGTCCTGCTGCTCTCCCTGTCCGCGAATGCCATGAGCCTCGACGAGGCGGTCCGGGGTGCCATCGAGACCTCGCCCGTCCTCGACGTGGCGGCCGCCCAGGTGTCCCAGGCCGAGGCGCGCGTCCGCCAGGCCGACGCCGGGTTGCATCCCACGGCCACCGCTTCTGCGGGGTTCTTCCTCCAGAACGAGGTGGAGTTCAACATCGCGGAGCAGATGTCCGAGGTGCTGCCCGAGGCGATGGCAGAGCTGATCGACCCCTCGGCTGTCGATCCGATCGTGGTCCAGCCCGGGCACCAGTTTGCCGGCTCGATCGAGGTCACCCAGCCCTTGGTGGTGGTCCCGGTGTGGAAGGCGCGCAAGGTGGCCCGGGAGGGGGTTGTGCTCGCCCAGGATGAGGCCGGCGCAATGGAGCAGCAGGTGACGGCCATCGCCGTGCAGGCCTGGTATGCCTCGTCCCAGGTCCGGGTGCTGGTGGAGGACGCGACCCGCGGGGTGGAGCTTGCCGAGCGCCTGGTGGAGAAGGGCCAGGCCCTGGTGACCCACGGGGTGGCAGCCCCGGACCAGTTGCTCCCCTTCGAACGCGCCCTCGCGACCGCCCGCGCCAACCTGGCGATGGCACAGGAGGCCCGCACCACCGCAGATGGAGTGCTCGAGCAAATCACCGGGTTGCCGGGCGGCGCCGATGCGTTCGAGGTGCCGGACTCCGCGCCCACCCTCGACACCTCGCTCGCCGCCATCGACCGGCCCGACCTGGTCGCCGCGGCCAGCCGGGTGCGCGCGGCGGAGGCGGCGGTGGCCCTCGGGCGGAGCCGCTACTGGCCGGTGGTGGCACTGCAGGGGGGTGTCACCTACCTGGAGCCCGAGCCCGGCTTCGGCGACAACTTGAACTGGAAGGTGGGCGTGGGCGCCAAGGTGCCCCTGTACCAGGGTTCTACGCGCGGCAGGGTGTCCGAGGCCGAGGCCCGCGCGCAGATGGCCCGGGCCGGGGAGCGGGCGAGTCGCGACCGGGCCGAGGTGGAGGTGCGGGGGGCGCACGGAGAGCTTGCCACCGCGATGGCGTCGTTGGCGGAGCGTGAGGAGGCGGCTCGATTCGCGGCCGAAGCGGTGACCGCGGCAGAGAAGCGCCTCTCGGGCGGCTCTGGAAGCCTGCTCACCCTTCAGCAGGCGCAGGCCGAGCAGCTAGCCGCTGACGCCCAACTCACCCGGGCGCGTGCGCAGGCGGCGCGGGCCTACACGGGGTTGGAACTTGCTATGCGGGGGGCGCCGTAGCGCGAAGCTGGGGAGCGGCTCAGCTGTTCCGTTCGCGGTACTCCCGTTCAGTGTCCCTGTCGAGCTTGCCGGGCGCTGTCTCTTCTTCCAGTTTCTTGCGCCTCTTCTCCTCGTCCTGCTTGGATCTCTTGCAGTTGTGCACCCCCGCTTTGACCAGGGATGTTTCGTCGTCCAAGTCAGCACGAACCACTTCGACGCCCTGCTGGCCGGTGGCTCCGCCCGCGGCGGGTAGGGGCCTGGCGGCCTACCGCTCGTCGGGCTACCTGCGGTCGGACTGGTCCTCGTTGGGATCGGATTCGGGCGTCCACTCTGCGCCGTCGTCCTCGTCCTGCTTCTTGGGCTTGTTCTTGCGAGCCCAGCTGCGGAAGTCGAATTTCTTGTCCAGGTGGACGGTCGTGCCGGACGTGGGGACGCGAAGGCCGAGCTTATGGAACCACTTCACCCTGCAGCCCATGGCGAACACGACCTTCACCCTGCCCTGGAGGCCGCCCGCGGTGACGAGCGCGCCCTTCTGGACGCCGTGCCTCCTGCCGCCGCCGCGGTAGGCGGCCTCGGTGACCACGTACCAGTCGAAGTCTCCATCCTCGGTTTCGTACATATTTTCGATGCGGATGGAGACCTCGTTGCCACCCGAGGCCTTCATCTCCTCCTGCGCGGCCGCATTCCCTGCCGCTTGCGCGGCGGCGGGATCCTGGTCGGGACCCTGGCTGGAACCTGTCTCGCCAACTGCACCTTGGCTCTGGGAACGTCTGGACTGACTCGGCATTTGGTACTCCCGAGGAAGGAATGCCTCATGGTATCCGACCGAGGCTTGATGGCACACGCATTTCGATGCTTGAACAGTCGTATACGAGTGATTGAATTGTGACCCGGTAGGATGGGCGGGGAGGAGGATCCCGAATGGCCTGGCTGCTCCTGGCGATCCTGGAGGCCGTGGCGCTGGACGTCCTGTTCGAGGTCGGGGCGATCTCGACGCAGACGGCGACGTGGAGGTGTTGTTCGGCACCTACTACAACGATGAGCAGGTGATCGCGCTGCAGGACGACGGCACGCCCCTGTGGACCCTCCCCAGCGGCGGCGGACCGGTCGACAACTCGGTCACCGCGGTGGACCTCGATCGCGACGGGTCCCTCGAGGTGCTGTGGGGCAACTCCCAGAGCACCGTGTTCCACGTCGCCGACGCGACCGGCGCCGACCTGTGGACCGCCACCATCGGCGAGGTGCTGGACGCCCCGGAGGCCATCGGCGATCTGGACGGAGACGGAGCCCTCGACATCATCCTCGCCAGCTGTGGTGCGAATACCCCCGAGACCGGGCTGCGCGTCTTCACCGGCTCCGGCGACGTGCTCTGGCGCGCGGCGGTGGGCGGCTGCTACCAGAGCGCGCCCCTGCTCTTCGACCAGGACGGTGACG
>JAFDJI010000552.1 GCA_019307545.1 Deltaproteobacteria bacterium
TCTCGTCGAGGCGATGGGCGCGAAGGGCATGTCGAAGAGCCAGGTGTCGCGCATGGCGAAGAAGCTGGACGAGCAGGTCGAAGCCTTCCGCACGCGACTGCTGACGTCGGCGTACCCGTACCTGTGGCTCGACGCGCTCTACATCAAGGTGCGCGAGGCGCACAGAGTGGTCTCAAAGGCGCTGCTCGTGGCCTATGGGGTCAACGAGCAGGGCGAACGGGAGGTGCTCGACCTGGCCGTCGAGGCCGGCGAGATGGAGGTGGCCTGGCGGAGGTTCTTGACGCGGCTGCTGGACCGCGGGCTGTGCGGCGTGCAACTCGCCATCTCGGATGGCCACGTGGGACTCAAGGCGGCCATCCGGACGGTTTTGGTAGGCACGACCTGGCAAAGGTGCACCATCCACTTCCGCCGCAACGTGTTCTCCTCCGTCCCGCGCAACGCCCAGGACCTGGTGCTTGGAGCCGTTCGCACCGTGTTCCAGCAGACGGACTACGAGTCGGCCAAGGTCGCCATGGGACACGCCATCGAACTCGTCGAAGCGAGGTACCCCAAGGCCGCCGACCTGATGCGCGAAGCCGAAGACGACGTGCTCGCCTACATGGCCTTCCCCAAGGCCCACTGGCGGCAAATCCACTCCACGAACCCCTTGGAACGGCTGAACAAGGAGATTCGCCGCCGCACCCGTGTGGTCGGCATCTTCCCCAACGACGACGCCCTGGTGCGGCTCGTCGGCATGCTGCTCATCGAGCAGAACGACGAGTGGCTGGTCGGCCGTCGCTACTTCAGCCTGTCGTCGATGGCACTCCTCGAGGCCGAAGCACTGCAGCCGCCTGCAGCTCTGGAGGCCCTGTGAATCGCTGGGGACTACTCGAATCGCCGCGCCGGACCACTACTCAGCGAGAGGGGGCTTCCCCCTCTCGCGCTCTCCCCCTTTCAACCTGCACTACACTGCCAGGACCGAGGTGAACGCGACGTAGACAACCCGAAGCTCTTCGTACACCACCTCCCGGGACACAACACCTCAGCGCACCACGGGCGCCAGCGCAACCGTCTCGGGGGACTCACTGGTGCCAGTATGGATCAGCGCTAGGTACGCGCCCTCCTGAGCGCCACAAGGACCGCTCAGGCAGCCTGAGGGTGCGGGAGGGGGTTAGGGCGCGTCCGGGGCCGTGGAAGGCGCTCAGGGGGCTGCCAGGGCCGCGGAATGGGTGGATCCGGTGCTGGGGCGCGTTCGACGGTGGCGAGGACTGTCGGTTGTTGATGGAACATCAACCGTATCGCAGACCTGAAGAGCGCCACCCCCAACTGCCTGGGCCAGCGCGCAACACGCTCAGGATGGCTGCGCCGTACGCCACCCTCCCACAATGCCTATCCTCTCGGCAGACGGTCGGTTCTCGGTACGCAGGAAACGCTCGACCCACGCATCGAGGTCGCGGACACCGCAGGATTCCAGGCCACTGCGGTAGGGATCCAGGAGCTGAAGCAGGTGGACGTCCCCTGACACGCTGACCTCCGGTAGTGGTGGGCATGGTCGCGTGACGCATTGTACGGCCCGACGCCCCAGGGCGTTGCCCCGGGTCGCCTTGCGGACCAGTTCGACCATCTGTTCCTTGAACCAACTGGAACAGGTGAGCGATCGTTCATGCTGGGTCGCTGGCGGCGGACTATGGGGGGGTCGAACGAGGGGTAGGGGGATCCGGATGGCCTTCTCTTCCAGCTTGATCCTGTGGCTGATGGGCGCGGCATGGGCGTTGCCCTCGAACGGCGTCGCGAGCCCCGCGGGAGCGGCGGATTGCCCGGAGTCGCCCCCGAGGCGAGAAGGGGTCAACAACCACCTGGTCGGCATCGAGGAGGGCCAGGATCATCTGGCCGTATTCTGGGACCCACTTCTCGACCCGCCCGAGACATTCGAGGTGACCTTCCAGGTCTGGTACGAGATCGACCTGAATGGGTGCACCTATCCGATCGAAGTGGACCTGGGGATCACCGAGGCACTCGCCGCGACCCGGCCAGTCCCACGCTTCAGGAATGGCAGGCTGGAGATCCCCGAGACCCTGCTGCACCAGGCCCTGAAGGCGTTGCCCGGCCACATGTCGGGCGCTGCACGCGAGCACGCTGCGTTCGCGCACGACTTCGATCGGAACCAGAAGCCGATCTACCTGTGCGATCTGGAAAGATGTGCGGAGGATCTCGCAGAGCGGGCCGCCGCGAAGGTCGAGCGGGCATCGGGGAGTGGAAGCCTGGAGGTTGTCGTCTCCGATCCGTCCAGCGGAGACCAGGGTTGGGTCGCCGTCCCGGTCGACGTGTCGCAGTCCGTGGCTGGTATGTACCGGCAGGGGGCCTACGTCCAGGCAGCGGCCATGGCGTATGCCTACCGCTACGCGTCCTGGGAGATGCATCGTCAGCGCGTAGGCTCGGTCCTGCGCCCCACGGAAGGCCTCTCGGCCCCATGCCGTGCCGAGGTGCTCGGAGGGGGAGGTGTCGAGGCGAGGTTCGATCTGGAGCGGCTCGGGGCCATCCGCGCCGCGGTGGGTATGGAGCGGGCGACGTACGCGTTCCAGTGCATGGATGCCGCCCCGTGCATCCAGGTCCTCGTGGGCGGCAACGACATCGCAGCCAGTGATTTCGGCGTCTACGGGAGCGACAACTCGGCACAGTCTGTTTCCCGCCTCGGAACCCTCCTGGACCTGGCCCGTGAGACCTGTGTCGCGCACCATGGTGTGCTGGATCCCGCGCCTGGGAATCGATGACGTCGGACTTCAAGCTCACGGTGCTGTGAAGCGGGGCGAGCGCGGAGCCCGCTACTCCAAGTCGGCCAGCACGAGCATCAGGAGCACCTCGTCGGCCAGCGCATCCGCCTGCTGCGAGGGCAGCAGCCAGTCGGGCGGTACAGGGATCCCGTCGACCCGGTCGAGGATGCCCTCCACCAGCGCGACGCCGGCGCGGGTCCGGCCCTCGTCGAAGGCGTCCGCGGCGTTGTAGGCGCGGGTAGCCATCGAGTCCCGGCGGCCGGCGGCCGTGTTCGCGTTGGGGGCGTCGAACAGCGCCAGGTCCAGTTCGTCGATCGCGACCGCCAGCGCGTCGGCCATCTCCGCCAGGGAGTCGGGGTGGAGCGGATCGGTCCCGTAGAGGGTGTACTCGTCGTCGTCGAACAGCCCGTCGCCGTCGGTGTCCCAGGAGTGAGGATAGGTATTCCGAAGGCCATGTGGAGAGTCTGCCTCAACCCGAGGTTATCGGGGGGGTGGTCTTCAGGAGGCGGGATGCACTCCTCGCCGTTCGCTGTCGGACCACTGATTCGGCGAAAACGCAGTTAGGTTCGTGCAAAAGATAGGAGGATGTCATGCTGGCCTTGTTCTTGGCATTGTTGGCGCCCAACGCGCTCGCGGACGGCCTGGACGGCGACGCGGGCGTGTGCCTGCTCCGGCCGCATCGCACGGCGGGGCAGCAGTTGAGCTGGGTGGTGTGGCTCGCCGACTCGCAAATCGGGATGTTGCGC
>JAFDJI010000553.1 GCA_019307545.1 Deltaproteobacteria bacterium
GCCCGGCGAGCAGGGCGGCCTCGGCGACGGTGACGTCCTTGACGGGCTTGGCGAAGTACACCTGGCTCGCCGCCTCGACCCCGTAGGCCCCCGAGCCGAGGTAGATCTCGTTCAGGTACAGGTAGAGGATGTGCTCTTTGGAGTAGGTGCCCTCGATCCGCCAGGCGAGGAGGATCTCCTTGATCTTCCGCTGGATCTTCTTCTCGCGGGTGAGCAGGAAGTTGCGGGTGACCTGCTGGGTGATCGTGGACGCGCCCTGCGCCAGGCGGCCTTCCCGGAGGTTCTTCCCCATGGCGCGCACCAGCCCCAGGTAGTCCACGCCGCCGTGCTCCCAGAACTTGGCGTCCTCCGAGGCGATGAATGCGTGCTGGACGTGCTCGGGGATCTCCTCCAGGGGCACCACGTAGCGACGCTCCTCGTAGATCTCGCCGAGCATGCGCCCCTGGTGGTCGACCACCACCGTGACCGTGGGCGGACGGTAGCCCTGCAGGGCCTCGATGGTGGGCAGGTCGCGGGAGAAGTACCAGTAGCCCCCTCCGGCGGCGACCAGACCGGCGACCGTCCCCAAGAGCAGCAGGAGGATCGTCGCGAGCGTCAGGCGCTTGATACAGCCGCGCAGCCTGGAGCGCGCTGGCGGGCCTGCCTTGTCCTTTCGTTTCACGACGGGCACCGTCGGGGGGGTCTGGGGACGCGCCGGCCTGCTGGCCGCCTGCACCACCGGCATGACATCATCGACGTCGGTGGGCTCCAGGTCCTCCGGGAGTCTCACAAGATCGCCCTCGGGCTCCGCCGCGTTGTCGGGGAGACCGCCGTAGGGTGTACGGGCCGAGGGAACGGTGCGCTCGAAGTAGCCGTCGGGGTTGGGCTCCTGCACCACGGTGGGGTCCACCTGGGTCGGGGCGGCCTCCTCCGGCGACGGGACCTTGGGAGCGGGTGTGCCCGCGGCCTTCCAGGAGAGGGGCTTCTGGCTGGGCGGGGGTGGGACCTTCGCCTTCGGGGACAGGGCCGCGGCGCGGGATCCAGCGTCCTGGCGGGCGGACTCCTCGGATTGGAAGACCTTGCCGCGTTCCCGGAGCTTCTCGATCACCCCGTCCGGATAGGTCACCGCGAGCCCGGCTCCGCAGGCCGCGCACTGAATCTCGGTCCCCGGGAGGGGAAACGGCTCATCGAGTCGTTGGGGGTTGCCGCAGTGGGGGCAGGTCAGTCGAAGTGGCATTACACCGGCGTATACTTCACCGGTCTCGGGGAGACCAGGATTCGGGGGGCAACCTCGTCACGGACTGTCACGGTTTCTGGCCCGATTGGACGCTGTATCGAACGATGTCGCCGTAGTTGACGGCTCTCCGGGGGGCGCCTACGATGCATAGAGTGGTGTTCTCCCTTGGTTGAAAGCACTGACACAGGGAATGTTGGATGGTTCGGTTCTTGAGGCCGCTGGCGGTCTTTGGTGTCGCGGGAGGCGTCAGTCTCGCGGCCTTCCACCTCGCCGGCGGGACACCGGCTCTCGAGGGAGACAAGGCGCCAATACAGATGTCGGTGGGCTCCTTCGCTCTCAGCGCTGGCTATGACCTCGAACGCCTGGACCTCCTCGGACCCACGCTCTACTACGTGGAGGAGAGCTACGTCGAGCCCTCTCGGGTCGACTACGAGGTCATGTACGTGGAAGCCCTGGAGGCGGTGGAACGTCGCGTCCCGGTGACCATGTTCCGTCGCGAGCCGGGCGGCAGCCTGCTCCACTTCGAGGTGGGCGACCACCGCACCGTGGTCGAGGTGGAGCCCATCCATTCCCGCAAGCAGCTCCAGAGGGCATTGAGCGAGGTCGCGGGCGTCCTCAAGAACCACCTCGAGCCCACGGACATCCCCAATGTTCCCGAAGGCGGGGACCCATTTGCCGAGGTCGAGTACGCGCTGATCAACGGCCTCCTCTCTACCCTCGACCCTCACTCGGTCTTGCTCCATCCGCGAGACAGCAAGGAGATGGACGTCGAGAACCAGGGCGAGTTCGGCGGCCTGGGAATCGTGATCGTCGACCGCGACGGGAAGCTCACCATCGAGTACCCCCTCCCGGACACCCCGGCCTTCCGGATCGGGCTGCAGTCCGACGACCACATCGTCCGCATCGACGGCGAGACCACCATCAACCTCTCGCTGGACGACGCGGTTTCCCGGTTGCGCGGCCGGGTCGGCGAGCCCGTGACCATCGAAGTCATGCGCGAAGGGCTGAGCTCGCCCCTGAAGATCACCATCGTGCGGGAGACCATCCGCATCAACCCGGTGGAGGCGGAGATCCTGGAAGGGGCCATCGGCTACGTCTCCATCAAGAGCTTCCACGCTGCGGTCGAGTCGGACCTCCATGAGGAGCTCACCCGCATGAACCGGGAGACCGGGGGACTGAAGGGCCTCATCCTCGATCTCCGCGACAATCCGGGCGGCTACCTCACCCAGGCGGTCGCGGTCTCCGACACGTTCCTCGAGCGTGGGATGATCGTGGCCCAGGTGGCCGGTTCGGGGACGCGCGACAGCGAAGAGAATGCGCATGCCGGTGGGACCGAGCCCTTCTACCCGATCGTGGTGCTGGTGAACGCCAACTCCGCCTCCGCGTCGGAGATCGTCGCCGGGGCGCTCCGAAACAATGACCGGGCGGTCATCGTCGGCGAGCGCACCTTCGGGAAGGGGTCGGTGCAGAACCTGCACGAGTTCGTCGACGACTCCAAGCTCAAGCTCACGATCTCCAAGTACCTGACGCCCGGTGACCGCAGCATCCAGTCCGTGGGTATCCCCGCGGACATCGAGCTTGTTCCCATCAATGCGGAGTGGCGCGACGTGGATGTTGGGGAGGGCCGAGAGCCCTTCGCGCGGGTGTTCTGGCGGGAGCGGGTGCGCCGGGAGGCCGACCTCGACCAGCACCTGGAGGTGCTCGGACGGGGTTTCGAGGAGCCCGCGTACTCCATCCGCTACCACCGGCCGGTCGACATCCGCCGCCGGAGCGCGGACCTCGACCTGTCCAAGGACTTCGAGGTGCAGTTCGCACGAGATGTGCTTTTCTCCTCGCCCTCCTGGCGGCGCGGCGAGATCCTGGCCGCGATCTCGGCCTTGGTGGGTCGCCACCAGTTGCGGGGAGAGCGGGAGGTCGAACAGGCACTCGGAGAGTTGGGTATCGACTGGAGCGATGGGAGCACCCCGGCCGAAGCGTCCTTGGAGGTGCGGTTCGATCTCGGCGAAGACGGCCGCCTGATCGCCGGACAGGAGGAGCGGGTCGGGTTGGAGGTGACCAATACCGGTTCCGAGCCCCTCTACCGCCTGGTCGGCATTTCCAAGTCGGACAACGAGAACCTCGACGGCCGCGAGTTCGTGTTCGGCAATGTTCCCCCCGGGGAGACCCTTCGCTTCGGCCATCGCGTCCGCTTGGTCGACGGCTACCCGACCGAGATGACGCCGGTGACCTTCACGTTCCGTGACGCGAGCGGCGAGGATGTGGCGAGCGTGTACGAGCGG
>JAFDJI010000554.1 GCA_019307545.1 Deltaproteobacteria bacterium
GTCATTGGGTGTTGGTAGGCCTCGGGCCCCAACGCCTTCAGGACCGCGTGGCGGTCCACCTCCAGCGGTCGCACCACTTCGGCAAACCCCTCGAAGAGCCGTTCGGAGCCATCGTCCAGCAGTCGCTGGAACTGGTCGGTGAGTCCCACCAGCACCCAGCTGCCGTCCGTCATCGCCACCATTGGGGGCCAGCCGTGGTCCGCCCACGCCTCCATCCATTTGACGACCGTGTCCCACGAACCGCGCCGTCCGGCCAACACCGCCGAGTAGTTGCTCCGCGCCACCCCCAAGATGCCCGCGATCATCGTCGCTGTGGGCTTGAGCCCTCGAAGGACCAACACCCGCCTCGCCAACGCGTCGAACTGCCTCGCCGCCTCCACGCAGACCACCATGCGAATTCTCCCGTATCTGGGAAAAGGTATCTCTGTGCAGATTGAAAACGTATCACAGACGATATCTTCAGGTCAGCCAGCCCCCTCCCGGCAGCGTTGGAGCCAGCCCAGGTTTCGCGTAGTGTGGGAGGCGTCTGGAGCCGACCTTGGGGTCGGTGCTTGGCTCGCGCTACAGCACCGTATCCATACAGTAATGAAATACGTATCAACAACGATACGAAAGGGAGGTTTCGGAGATAATGGTCGAGGTGTACGCCTCGGCGAACGGGGCCAGGGGAGTCTTCTCAGTCGAGGCGAAGCTGCAATTCGCGGCGAGGGCCCGTGGAGAGCACGTCCATGGGGCACACCTGGATGCAGATCCCACACTGGATGCAGGCCGTGTCGGCGTTCGACAGCTCGACCTGCCGCTGCGCGTAGTCCTGCACCGGGATGCCCATCTGGCAGTACCGGGTGCACTCGCCGCACCCGATGCACTTGTCGTTCGATTGGATGGCGATGTTCGCGAAGCGACGCGCCAGCAGCTCCATGTAGGCGCGCAGAGGGCAGAAGAACCGGCACCACACCCGGTTGCCCAGGTAGGGGTACAGCGCCACCCCCAGGATGCTGGCGAGCCAGAAGTCGACCATCAACCCATACCAGTGCTGGGCGAAGGCCTTGGTGGAGTAGAGCGCTCCGGAGGCGAAGAACCCCCAGGCGTCGTTGAGGATGAGCAGGGTGACCGGGATGGCGAGGAGGAGGATGACCCGCCCCACCCACTCCGCTTGGTACGAGGTACGGCCTCGGGGTGCCAGGTGGCGCCAGAAGTCGCCCAGCGTCTCGGCGAGGCCGCCGCACCCGCACAGGTAGCTACAGAACCGTTCACCCTGCAAACGCACATAGAGGGGGATGGCCACGAAGCTCACCAGTGCGCCGGCGGCCAGCCACAGCAGGACGGTGACGGTGCTTCCGTCGGGCGTCCAACTCGGCGCGTCGACCAGAGACCAGATCGATAGCGGCCAGGGCACCGACAGCGCGTAGACCTTCCAGGGACGCTCGATGATCAGCGGGGCCAACAGCTCCGGGATGCCGAAGAGGAACAGGACCTGGAACACCATCAAGCTGGTGTAGCGGTGCTTCTGCTCCGGACGGGAGTAGCGGCGGTAGGCCCGCAGGCCGAAGCCGAGGACGAGCGCGGAGTAGACGCAGGTACCCCAGAACCCGGCGTCCACCACCCGGAACCCGAGGTCAGCCTCCAGCGCACCGGGCACCCATCCGAAGAGGTCGCCTTCGCCGAAGGGGAAGAAGCCCTTCTTGTGCTTGAGGACGTAGAAACAGTAGGTCAGGAGCGCGAACGCCAGGATCCAGGAAAGGCGGAGCGCGTCCATGGCGCCCTGCATGCGGATCCCGACCTTGCGCAGGAAGCCGAGGGGCAGGTCGGTGCCGATGAGGACGAGGAGGTCGTCGTTGGGCACCTCCAGCCGCTCGCCGCGCTTCTCCAGCACCACGGCGTCGGGCTTCACCTCGACGGGGACACTCTCGTAGAGCGTTTGGAGTGCACCTGCTTCGACCATCCGGTCGAGCTTCTCCAGGTTGCGCGCCTTGGGCCGGGTGAGCGCGGCGCCTCGATAGGAGAGGGTGACCTCGGCGCCAGCCGCCACGCACGCGGTGGCGGCTTCCACTGCGGAGTCGCCCCCACCCACCACCATCAACCGGCGGCCGGCATGTGCCTCCGCGCTTTCCAGCGCGAAGGCGACCTTGTCGAGGTCCTCTCCGGGGATTTCGAGGCGGCGGACCGCGGCCCGGCGGCCAATGGCCAGGACCACCTTCCGTGCTCGCCAGACCCGGACGGTCCCGTCCTCGGACTGCGTCTCCAGCTCGAATCGACCCGCTGTCTTTCGAATGTCGACCACGTTCTCGGGCTGCACGATGGGTAGCGAGCGCTCGTCGAGGGCCTGTTCCCAGCGCGTGATCAGCTCCTCGGTGGTGGCGTCGTCGAACCAGAAGCCCGCGACGGTCGGCACACTGGCGGGTTCGGCGAAGATGAGCTTGTGCTTCGGGAAGTTCTGGATGGTGTCGAAGGGCCTTCCACGCTCCAGGATCACGAACCGGTGGCCGGTCTCGCTCAGGGCGAGCCCTGCGCCGATCCCCGCAGGCCCGGCCCCCACCACGACCACGTCGTAGAGGTCCTCGTCGGCCGATGGGGGCCCCAGGCGGCGCGCGATGTGCTGGGCCACCTCGTAGCCCTGGGCCAAGGCCGCCTTGATGATCGGGGCGTCGGCGAGGTCGCCCGCCACGTACAGGCCGCGGACGTTGGACTCCTTGTTCGCGTCCACCCGGGGCAGGTCCCGGACGCCGATTTTCGAGGAGAACTCGAAGCTGATGTCGAGAATGTCGTGCAAGGCCACGTCTCTCCCCCGAGATGTCGGTGGAGTATAGGGTCCCGCCACCCCGGGACCGTTTCACATGATCACCATCGATGACCATCCCCTCCTCGATCTGCGCACCCTGGTCACCACCTGGGAGGCGTCGCTGAGCGAGGTGGAGACTCCGACCTGGCTCGGCGCCCTCGCCGACCTCGACGCCGACACCGGGCTTCCTCTTCCCGATGATGGCGTGCGCAAGGCGGTCCGCGACCTGCTCCGCCACGGTGGCTTCAAGCCGGCGGGCCGCAGCAAACCCTGCTCGGAGTACATCCGCGCGGCGGCCGGGAAGGGGTATTTCCCCGCCATCAACCCGGCCGTGGACGCCTGCAACCTCGCCTGCCTGCACGGTGGGGTGCCGGTGAGCCTGGTCGACCTGGACCTCCTGAACGGTGCGCTGCGCATCGGCATCGCCGGCCCGGGCACCTCGTACGTGTTCAACGCCTCGGGTCAGGAGATCCGGCTCGATGGCCTGCTTTGCCTGTTCGATGACGAGGGCCCCTGCGCCAACGCCGTGAAGGACGCCCAGCGCATCAAGACCCACCCGGGCACCACCCGCACCCTGTCGCTGCTGTGGGGGACCCGTGCCCTTCCGGGGAAGGTGGACGCGGTGCTGGACTGGTACCGGGGGGTCGTGGAGCGCCTCGGCGGCCGGATCACGTCCCGCTGAACTGCACGTCCTCGAAGACCAGGGTCGG
>JAFDJI010000555.1 GCA_019307545.1 Deltaproteobacteria bacterium
CTTGTTGCCGCCCTTGCTGGGGCCTGCCTCTACGTTCTCCATGATCGGCTGCATGGATTCCATCACCGCCTCGGGATGGGTGCTCGACCCGAAGTCGGTGATCTGCTCCCAGCTCCGCTCGATGTCCTCCACCGACATCTGGCGCCCCGTGCGGTAGACCTTCCCGGTGGTGCGCTCCCAGCGCAGCTTGGCGAAGAAACCGCCGCCCACCTCGAACAACCCGCCCGTCTCCTCACAGCTCTCGTGGCACAGGTACGCGACCAGCGGGGCCACGTACTCCGGCGCGAGCGCCTCGAGGAGGGCTGGCGGCAGCACCGTCTCGGTCATCCGGGAGCCGGCGATGGGCGCGATGGTGTTCACGAGGATGTTCTTGCGCACGCCCTCGCGGGCGAGGGTGAAGCCCATCCCGACCAGGCCGAGCTTGGCGGTGGCGTAGTTCACCTGGCCGAAGTTCCCGTAGATCCCGGCCGCCGAGCTGGTGATGATCACCCGGCCGTACCCCTGCTCGCGCATGATCGGCCACGCCGCGTGGGTGACCTTGAACGCGCCCAGGACGTGGACCTGGTAGATCTTGTCCCAGTCCTCCTGGGTCATCTTGGGGAACGAAACGTCGCGCAGGATCCCGGCGTTGTTGACCAGGATGTCGAGCCGGCCCCAGGTGTCCATGGCGGTCTGGACGATCTTCTCGCCGTCGACCACCGAGTCGTAGTTCGCGACCGCCTCGCCGCCAGCCTCCACGATCTCCGCGACCACCGCGTCCGCCATCGACGAGGAGGCACCCTCGCCGGTGAACGTGCCGCCCAGGTCGTTGACCACCACCTTGGCGCCCCGCGACGCCAGCAACAGGGCGTGTGCACGGCCCAGACCGCCACCGGCACCGGTGACGATGGCCACTCTGTCGTCGAACCTCAGTTCATTTCCCATTGACTCCCCCTTCGAGAAGCGTCGGAAAGATAGTTTTCCATTGGTTTATGAGTGCCTCGACCCGGACGTGCTCGCCGTGGAGCATCGCCGTCGTCGCGGCGCCGATCATCAACTGCAAGGTCATCTCGAGTGCGACCGGGTACCCGGGGAGCGCCGCCAGCTCGTCGCCGAAGAGCCGCCGCGCCTGCGCGTTGACCCGGTCCAGGAGATCGCGCTCCACCTCCACCAGGACTGGCCTCAGCTCGGCATCGGTCCTCGCGGCGAACCGGAGCTCGGTCGCGATCTGGAACAGCGGCCCCCTGAAGCTCTCCCACAACAGGTCGAGCACCGCCTCCACCCGCGCCTTGCCTCCCGGCAGCCCCACCGCCAGCTCCTTGAGCTGTCGCCCACGCAGCACGGCGAGGTGCACCACCGTGGCCGCCAGCAGCTCGGCCTTCGATGGGAAGTGGTACAGGAGCGCCCCACGCGACACCCCGGCCCGCTTCTGGACCTCGAGGGTCGTCGTCTTCGCGAAGCCCAAGTCCACGAGGCTCTCGATCGCGGCGTCCAAGAGGGCGCCTCTGGTCGCCTCGCTGCGCTGCTGCTGGGGTCGGCGGGTTCTGGTCTCCATGAGCCGGGGAACCTAGCGGAGCAAAAACAGTCAGTCAAGACTGTTTGTTTCATTTCCGAAACATCCCCGCGGTGGCCCGTGGTACACCCGCCCATGGAGGCACGGGCGATGCAGGATCCACCGCGAGCCGCCTTCTTCGACCTGGAGCGCACCATCACCCGCCACGCGGTGGAGCAGGTCGCCACGACCGCTGCCTGGCGTCGCGGCGCGGCCCGGGCCACCGATGTCGTACGGGTGGCAATCATCTATGGCCGCTACTACCTGGGCCTGTTGGTCGACTACTCCAGCCTCAAGCGCGCCGGTGCGAAGCTGTTCACCGGACGGGACCACGCCAAGGACGTGGCCCTGTACAACGAGATCTACCGAGACCAACTCCACACCGACGTCTTTCCGGAGGCCGCGGAGCGCATCCGGGCGTTTCAGTCCGAGGGCGTGCGCTGCGTGATCGTCTCCGCCACCTACCGGTTCATGGTCGCGCCCTTCGCGCGGGACCTGGGCATCGAGGAGTTCACCGGCCAGGAGTTGGAGGTCGTGGACGGGATCTGCACCGGCCGCCTCGCGGAACCGATCTACCACCGCGAGGAGAAGGCGCGCGTGGTGAGAGAGATCGCCGAGAAACACGGCCTCGATCTCGCCGAGAGCTGGGCCTTTGGCGACAGCATGAACGACCAGTACATGCTCGAGGCGGTGGGACACGGGGTGGTGGTCAACCCCGGGCGGAAGCTGCAAGCGCTCGCGATCGAACGGGGGTGGAGCATCGCGAGGTGGGGGAGCTAGCAGTAGCTCGGGGGATGCCGCCCATGCCCCCACCTACTGCACCCTGGAGGGGGGTAGCTCGGGGGATGCCCGCCCATGCCCCCACCTCCTGCACCCTGGAGAGGGGTAGCTCGGGGGATGGCCGCCCCTGCCCCGCCTACTGCACCCTGGAGGAGGGGAGCTCGGGGGATGGCCGCCCATGCCCCCACCTACTGCACCACGAGTGCAGCGAGATACGTGGCCACCATGGCTCTCCCCACCATCTACCTCCCTCACGGCGGCGGCCCCTGCTTCTTCATGGACTGGCCCTTCGGTCCGCCGGACACCTGGGAACCCCTCGCCGCCTGGCTCCGCGGGCTGCCCGACACCGTCGAACGTCCGCAGGCGCTCTTGGTGGTCTCGGCGCACTGGGAGGCCCCCGAGGTCCGGATCCTCGCCACCCCGAATCCGCCCCTCCTCTACGACTACGCCGGCTTCCCGCCCCACACCTATGAGTTGACCTGGCCCGCACCGGGCCACCCCGCCCTCGCGACCCGAGTCCATTCCCTGCTCACCTCGGCCCACATCCCCTGCAAGCTGGAGCGGGAACGAGGCTTCGACCACGGGGTGTTCGTCCCGCTGAAGATGGCCTGGCCCGAGTCCGACGTCCCCACCGTGCAGATCTCCCTCCGTGCCGACCTCGACCCCGCGGCGCACTTGGACATCGGCCGCGCCCTCGCCCCCCTACGCGACCAGGGGGTCCTGATCCTGGGGAGCGGCAGCAGCTACCACAACATGCGCAACTTCATGCGCCCCGAGGCGGCCACCGACTCGGCCCGGTTCGACGCCTGGCTGGTCGAGACCTGCACCGGGGACCCCAGACGTCGCACCGAACGGCTCGTCCAATGGGAATCCGCCCCCTCCGCCCGGGCCTCCCACCCCCGTGAGGAGCATCTGCTCCCGCTGATGGTGGTGGCCGGCGCCGCAGAGGGGGAGCCCGGCCAGCACGTGTTCCAGGGCCAGGCAATGGGCGCGACCCTGTCGGCGTTCCAGTTCGGATCTGCGGCGCCCCGCGAGGCCGCGTCACCCTGACGCCGAACCCGGCCCACATCTCGGCACGTTCTGGCCTTCGCGGCTCCCTTCCCTTGCGCCGCCGGCACGACTCTGCTATATGACTGCTCGGTCATGTGACCATCCGGTCACAGGCGCCCCACCC
>JAFDJI010000556.1 GCA_019307545.1 Deltaproteobacteria bacterium
GCCGCGCTCGAGGCGGGCCAGCCGGCGCCAGCGTTCGATCTGGAGGATCTGGGCGTGGCGCGCGTCGACCTGGAGTCGCTCCGGGGGAAGGTCGTGGTCCTCAACTTCTGGGCCACCTGGTGCGGACCGTGCCGTGCCGAGCTTCCCCTACTGGATGCGTTGAACACCGAGCATGCCGATGACGGTGTGGTGGTGCTCGGGGTGAACATCGACCGACGCCCGCAGAAGGCGGCGGCGGTGTGGCGGAGGTTGGGCATACAGATGCGGAGCGCATGGGACGAGCAGCAACAGGTGGTGGCGGTCTACGACCCCCCGGCGATGCCGACGACGTACGTGATCGACCCGGAAGGAACGGTCCGCTGGGTGGAGGAGGGGGCGCTGGACTCCGACACGCTCGAGGGTTTCGCCGAGCGGGTGACCGCCCTCGTCGTGCCTCCACCGTCAGAGCCCACCGAAGCGGCTCCAGGCGACGGTCCAGCGGAGCCCGCCGAAGAGGCTCCGGGGGACGCTCCGGAACACCCGTAGGAGTGTTTCAAACACCGTTTGTGGGTTATCCCCGGGCCGTATGGTATGGGCGTGCCGAGGCTGACTCGGCTTCGAGCGTTTCGGGGATCCTCACCGGAACCGCTCTGGAGACTTCATGCCGGGCAAGACAGAGCGCCAGACCTTCGACTCCGGCAAGGCGGCGCCGGAGGTCGGGCCGGCTCCGACCACTGTTTCGGAGCTGCCGGAGAGCAACAGCGCCGCCCAAGAGCAGGCCCGTGGCATCGGGGGCATCCGAGCGGCAGAGCCTCCGCCCGACACGCCCACCCTGGACGCCGCGAACGCGGAGCTGGAAGCTCTGAACGCGGAGGCGGGTGGTGAGGGCGGAACCGGTAGCGCCACCGTGGCCTCCAGCGCGGGTGCCTCGGAGCTTGCGACGGAGAAGAAGGGCGGTGGGCTGTACACCCAGGCGTTGCTGAAGGCGAAGAAGGAGAACCCCGACAAGAGCATCGACGAGTTGGTGACGGAAATGGCCGACTTCGAAGGCGCCGAGGGGACGCAGCATGCCGACGTCGCAAAGGTCGGCCGCTCGAAGGCAGAGGCGGGCCACAAAAAGGTCGGTGTGGTGGTATCCAATTCGGAATACGCGGAAATAGGGGACCTCCCCGGTGCCAAGATTGACGCCCAGGGGATGGTGGGGGCCTACGGGGGCGAGTTCAAGACCACCCTGCACGAGAATCTGCGGAAGGGTGGCATCGCGGGTGCCGCCACCCAAGGGATGCAGGGCCTCGGGGCCGGTGACCACCTGCTCTTCTACTACGCGGGGCACGGCATTCCAGAGGGGCTGCTCGGCGTGGACGTGAAGAGGGACAACCCCAAGGCCGCCGTGTTCCCCACCGGCGCGGTGGCGGGGCTTGTCAACCGCGCGCGGTCCGGAGGCTTCCACATGACCGCCATCCTCGACTCCTGCCACTCGGGGGCAGCGGGAGAAGCGGTATCCGACGTGCGTCTGGTTGAGTTGGAGCGGGACAAGAACTTGTCGGCGGACGCGCGGAAGCTGTTGGCCATCGCGAAGCGCCTGGAGAAGGTCGAGGACGAGTTGGGCAGCCGTGGCTCGACCGAGGAGTCCAAACCCGAGCCGTCCGGCTCTGCTGCGAAGACCGGATCCGCCAGCGCTGAAGCGTCCACCAGGGGCTCGTTGCGACTCAGCAAGCGTCCGGAAGGCGCGACCCCGGTCCCGGCTCCGGAGTTCGAGGAGGTCGAGACCTGCGCCAACGACTTCAAGGAAAAGACCGGCTCCGACGCCCTGAGCAAGGTGCTGACCACTTCCGCGAACTGGCTCCGCCAGAACATCGGGTGGCGCCAGGACGCCGTCGGTCGGATGTCGAACATTGTCCTCGAGCACATCGAAGCAAAGGCGGAAAGCACGTAGCCGCCGGGACTGGCCGCCCGCGAACCGACCCACCCCTGCTGGGATGGTCCGGCGACGAGCCCAGCCCGGATCCCCTACGGGAAGATCCCTCGGTTCTTGTAGACGAGCGCGATCTTGTCGATGGCATCGATCATCGAGGCGGTGCGGAGGTCGATCTTCCCATCGTGTCGCTTCTGGATCGCCCGAATGGAGTGGAAGGCCTCGATCATCGTCTCCTCGAGGCCGGAGTTGACGAGGTCGATCTCCTCGGGGCCCTTGGCGAACATCTTGATCTCGTCTTCATCGAAGGTCCGACCGGTGGACTCCTCGATGGCGCTCAACATCAGGCGGGCGGACCGCTCCTCGAACCGCTTCTCCATCCGCCCGAACCGGATGTGCTCCAGGTTCTTGAGCCACTCGAAGTAGGAGACGGTCACGCCACCGGCGTTGATGTAGGCGTCGGGCAGCACCATCACCCCGCGCTCGAACAGGACCTCGCTGGCCTCGGAGCTGATGGGGCCATTGGCCGCCTCGGCGATGATCTTGGTGTGGATCCGGTCGACGTTGTCCATGGTGATCGCGTTCTCCAAGGCCGCTGGCACCAGGATGTCGCACTCGATTTCCAGGCCGAGATCGCGGTGAGCGAGATTCTCTGCGCCGGGGAAGTCGAGGATCGAACCGGTCTCCCGCCGATGCTCCATCAAGGCCTCCACCTCGATGCCGTCGGGCTTGGAGATCGCCCCCTCGTACTCGACCGCGCCGACGATCAGGGCACCGCCGTCCTCCTGGAGGAACTTGGCGGCGTGGTATCCGACGTTCCCGAGACCCTGGACCACCACCCGCTTGCCCTGGAGTCCCGGCTCGAGCCCGAGCGGTTCCATGTCTTCTGGAATGCTGCACACCTCGCGCAGCCCATAGAACACGCCCCGTCCCGTGGCCTCCACGCGGCCCTGGATCCCTCCCTCGTTGACCGGTTTGGCGGTCACGCACCCCAGCGCGTTGATGTCCTGTGGCGCGAGAGTCGCGTAGGTGTCGACGATCCAGGCCATCTCTCGGGGCCCGGTGGAGAAGTCGGGCGCGGGGACGTCGATGCCTGGTCCGATGTAGTTCTTCTTGAACAGCTCGAAGGTGAAGCGCCGGGTGATCCGCTCCAACTCGTCGTCGGAGTACTTGTAGGCGTTGATCTTCACCCCGCCCTTGGCGCCGCCGAAGGGCACGTTCACGATCGCGCACTTGTAGCTCATGAGCGCGGCCAACGCCTTGACCTCGTCCTCGTTGACCATTTCGGCGTAGCGAATGCCGCCCTTCGTGGGCAGCTTGTGCTGGCTGTGCTCGGCGCGCCAGGCATGGATTACCTCCACCGACCCGTCGTCTCGCTTGAGCGGGAAGGTGAGGTGGAGAACGCTGTTGATGTGTTTGATCTGGTCGAGAATCCCGGCCGGATGGGAGGTCAGGGCTGCCGCCCTTTCGAAATTGCGGTTCACCTGGGCAAAGAAGCTGATCTCGTCGGACAAGAGAAACCCCTTCCACCGCCGCCTTCGGCGCATCCTGGAATGGATGGTTTGCCGGGCACGGCGCCCAAC
>JAFDJI010000094.1 GCA_019307545.1 Deltaproteobacteria bacterium
TCGAGCCGTAGCCCCGACCCGCTATCGGCCCAACAGCCCCCGCTTGAACTTCCCCGTGGGCGGCCGCGGGCCCAGGTAGACGGACCAGAGCGCCTGCATGAAATCCGCGCCCTCAAGGGTCCCTATTGGCGCCCCATTGAGGCTGATGGCCGTTCCGCTTCCAGGCACGTAGTCCAGGATCATCTCGTCGCCCTTGACGACGTCGGTGAGCATCCCGCACAGCTGCTCGAACCGTTCCTGTATTGGACCCGGATCGGAGACGTTGTTGGCGAGGCCCTCCATGTAGCTCTCGCACAGCTGGTCCTGGGTGACCTGCTTGTACGTGAAGGTCATCAGGAGGCGCTTGGGCGTGTCCTGTGTGATCGCACTCGAGGAGTCCGTGGTGAGCGACGGGAGGTACAGACCACCCACGTAGACGTCGATGAAGTACTTCTCGCGCAGCCCCATGCCGTTGAGCACCAACTCCTCACCGCCCACCGTCGCGGTGTCGGAGAGGATGACGCCGGCGAGTTGGGCGGCGGAGGCACTCGAGAGCAGCAGCAACAATGGGATCTGGAACATGCGCGTATGCTATCACGACGCTGCGCCCCCCCAAGGGAAGCCCGGAGGTCACTCATGAAACCCGCACTCCTGCTCCTGGTACTCGCACTGCTGCCGGCCTGCGAGGCCATGAAGCGCAGCGCACTCGAGTCCGCCATGCACGACATCTGGGTGGAGGGGAACCTGGACCGCATCGACGGAGCCTACGAGCCCGAGCTTGCGTGGGAGATCAAGCAGTTCGTGGCGGACAACCGCGCGCTGTACCCGGACATCACCCTCACCATCGACGACGCGATCATCAAGAACAACCGCTACGTCACGGTGTGGACCATCTCCGGGACCCACCGCGACCTCGACAAGCGCGTGACCCTGTCGGGGGTGTCGGTCCGGACCCGGGTCGACGGCAAGATCGTAGAGGAGACGATGTTCTATGACGTCAAGGCGATCTACGACCAACTCGGGTTCACCGTGGTCCCGCCGCCCGAGCTGTCCCCCTTCGATCCGGTGACTCCCGTGGTCTCGCGCGGCGAAGAGGCCCCCGCGGCCGAGGAGGAAACCTCTCCAGAGGAGGGCGCCGGAGAAGAGGCGCCGGAGGGCACGGAAGAGGCACCCGCCGAAGAGGCGCCGGAGGGCACGGAAGAGACACCGGAGGGTACAGAAGAGGCACCCGCCGAAGACTAGCAGGGTGTGCAGCATGGGGCGCAGAGCGCCCATGCTTCCCCACTCGCCGCCACGAACTCCATCCTGGGGGTGTGTGAGGTCTCCGCCTCAACCACCCATGTTCCGCAGCATCTGGTTGACTCGGCGGAGCTTGTCCTGCTGCTCTGCACCCTGGGGCAGGTCTACCAGGTCCAGGACCGAGCAGGTCTCGGCCGCCGAGCCACGGGCGATGCTGTAGTGGTTGCTTCGAGCTCGCCCGTTGCGGCTGCGCCCTTCCGCGATGTTGAGCACCACGGACCGTGCTGCCCGGTGCCCCTGGTCCTTCAAATCTGCGACGCCCCGAGGAAAGGCTGCGTTGCCAATCCAGCGGGCAACTTCGAGGGAAAGCCGGTACGCGTCGAGTCCTTCGTGAGCGAATCTCATCCTCCATCTCCTCCAGAGGGCCCCCGGGGGTTCGAGAACGCGGCCCCTCACCCAAGTGAGGGGGCCGCGGGCGTAGAACCTTCGGCGGGCCCGGGGATGGACAACGGCGAGGTCGTCACGGAAAGCGTCGTGTCTGCTGCCGGAGTACACGAAGGTCGACAGGTCGACAGGTCGACGGATCGACAGATCGATGGGTCGACGGGTCGACAGATCGATGGGTCGACGGGTCGACGGGTCGACGGGTCGATGAGAGCAAGAAGGTCAGGGCGGCGCCCTCGTTCCTCGGCGCCGTTCTATGCTGCACACCCTGCTAGCCCTCCCCTGCTCCCCCCTCTGCAGGCTCTGACGGCGCCGGTTCCCCTTCTCCCGCTACCGCCTGACCTTCTTCGCCACCCGCCGCAGGTTCCTCCGTGGGCGCATCAGCCGCAGGAATCTCCTCCGCCTCTGCGTAGGCCGACAGGTCGTCGAAGTGCCCATAGGGGTCATGGAACCATTCCTTCAGGACCTTCGACATCGTGGCGGCATGGGTGCCGTCCAGGATGCGGTGGTCGAAGGTCGCGAACAGTCGCATCACCTTGCCCACGCGGATCTCGCCGTCCTCCACCACCGGCTCTTCGTTCACCGCGCCGGTGGCGATGAGCAGCGGCACTCGGCTGTAGGGGTCCAGGGGTACGTAGGCCGCCTCCAGCCCGAGGGAGCCGACATTGGTGACCATCACCGACCCGAAGGGGTCCTGCGGGATCCCGAACCGCCTGAGGTCCAGGTTCAGGGTGTAGGTGAGGAAGCCAATGGTGTTGAGCACGAGGTTCAGCAGCAGGTAGGGGATCTTCTTGAACATGCTGCGAGTGCCCTCGAGCTGCTCGTCCTTCTGCGTGCGCACCTTCTCCACCTGTGTCTTGAACTCGTCGACGATCTCCACGAGGCTCTTCTTCTCCGCGTCATGGATAGTCGCGCCGGACAGGTCGAGTTGGCCGGTGTCCTTGTCCTCCATCGCCACCTGGAAGAACACCCCGATGTCCTTTCTCAGGTAGATGCGGTTCCATCTCATGATCGCGTTGGCGTCCGGGGCGGCCACCAGCACCCCGGCGACAGCCTTCGCCATCATGTGGGTCAGGGTGAGGCGGCGCCCGGTCTTCTCGCGGAACTCTGCCATGTAGCGCATGGCCTCGTCCATGTGGAGCGTCATGCTGCCGTAGACGCTCGGATCGTAGGCGGTCTTCCAGGTGCCGATGGCGATTCGGCGGAAGGAAGACAGGTCGGTCTTCTGGACCAGATTGAGGTTGGGCATGGGATTCCTCTTGGAAGGCCCGAATCCTACCGCAAGCGAGGCTGCCAGGAGCCATCAACCCGAGGGCGTCAACTCTCCGCCCCGGCCTCTCCTCCGTGATCCTCGATCTGCGCCTGGGTGAAGCCGAAGCGCACCCGCAGGGTCATCTCCTTATCCGTGACCCGGAGATCGAGATCCTCCACCCCCATCTTCACCCGAAAGGCGCCGCCCATCGGCCCCACCATCTCTTCGACCTGCGCGCGCCGCAGGATGGGCACGGGGTTCACCTCAGCCATCCGGCGCTCCAGGGCGTACTCGGCGAGTCGGGAGAGGAGCTGCATGACCGGCCGATCCCCGAAATGCACCGCCAGATCCTGCAGGGCGCCGGTGACCGTGCGGCGCGCCTGGTCATAGTGGATGTCCCCAATCGCCACCGAGGCCCCGACCTGGCGCTCGAGGTGAAACGGCAGCTCGATGTTCTCGCTCAGCAAGAAGACCGTGCCCTCGGCGGTGCCCTTGAGCGACGCGTCCGCCATGACACGCTGGGGGCCGTACCGCAGGTGGGTGCCCATGTCGTCCAACTCCACCCGCCAGCTCGCCTCCACGTGGACGACCGCCCGTGCCCGCCGGACCATCGAATCGCGGCGGCGCCAGAGTGCGCGTGCCCGCTTACGGATCCGGAGCGGGCTCTGGAACTGCTGCCGGTCCTCCAGGAGCCCGGCGATGCGGTCGCGAACCCCCAACCGACCCACCGCGCCACGCGCGACACCCGCCAGGTCGACCTCGCCCTTGGAAAGCGTGACCGGCAGCGCGGTCCGCAACAGATCCTCCCAAAGCTCACGGCTGAGGCTCAGGGAGAGGTGATACCCGTCGTCCATGAGTGCCCTTAATAGATCTCGGCTTCTGGGAAGAAGTAGCCGACCTCGATCTTGGCGTTCTCCAGGCTGTCCGACCCATGGACCGCATTCTCCTGCACATTGGTGCCGTACAGGTCCCGAATGGTGCCGGGCGCGGCCTGGGCGGGGTCGGTGGCCCCCATGATCTCCCGGTTCCGCGCGATGGCATCATCCCCCTCCAGAGCCATCACCACGCACGGGTTCCGGGTCATGAACTGCACCAGGTCGGCATAGAACGGCCGCTCCCGGTGCACCGCATAGAACTGCTCGGCCTGTGCTTGGGTCAGATGCACCTTGCGCATCGCTGCTACCCGCAGCCCACCCTCCTCGAAACGGGCCACGATCCGGCCGATGAGGTTCTGCTCGCAGGCGTCGGGCTTGATGATGGAAAGCGTGCGCTCGATGGCCATGGCGTCTCTCGCTCCTGCAGGATGGCCCCGGCAGGTAACACGAGTCAGCGGTCAGCGGTCAGCGGTCAGCGGTCAGCGGTCAGCCGTGATGCTGACGCCTCTTCACAAAGCTCGCTGGCTGACAGCTGATAGCTGATAGCTGACTGCTGCTAGCCCAGGACCTCGCGCATCTTGCTGCCCATGTCACCGGGAGAGCGCACGATGTGCACCCCGGCAGCCTGCAGGGCGGCGAACTTGCTCTCCGCCGTCCCCTGACCACCACTGATGATCGCACCCGCGTGGCCCATGCGGCGTCCCGGAGGTGCCGTGGCGCCCGCGATGAACGCCACCACCGGCTTGTCGAGGTTCTCCTCGATCCAGGCAGCAGCCTCCTCCTCCGCGGTCCCTCCGATCTCGCCGATCATCACGACCGCTTCGGTGTCCGGATCGTCCTTGAACATCTCCAGCACATCGATGAACCTGGTACCGACGATCGGGTCGCCGCCAAGGCCCACGCAGGTGGACTGGCCCAGTCCGACCGCCGAGAGCTGCCCCACGGCCTCGTAGGTGAGGGTCCCGGAGCGTGAGAGCACCCCGACCGGTCCCGGGGTGTGGATGTGACCCGGCATGATGCCCATCTTGCACTGACCCGGGGTGATGACCCCAGGGCAGTTGGGCCCGACGAGGCGGGCGTTGCTGGCGTCCAGCACGGCCCGCACCACGATCATGTCCTTCACCGGGATCCCCTCGGTGATGCCCACGACCAGCTCGATACCCGCGTCGAGGGCCTCCAGGATGCCGTCCGCGGCAAACGGCGGCGGCACGAAGAGCATGCTGGCGTCGGCTCCCGTCTCCCGCACCGCGTCCGCCACGGTGTCGAAGATGGGGATGTCGGTATCCTCGAAGGTCTGCCCGCCCCGGCCCGGGACGACGCCCCCCACCACGCTGGTGCCGTACGCAATGCACTGCTTGGTGTGGAACGAGCCCGCGCTACCGGTGATGCCCTGGGTGATGACCCGCGTGTTGCTGTTGACCAGGATCGACATGGCTAGCCTCCCACCGCGGCCACGATGGCGTCGGCCGCCTCATCGAGTGTGGATGCTGGGGTGATCGCGAGCTTGGACTCGGCGAGGAGTTGCTTCCCGATCTCCACGTTGGTGCCTTCGAGACGGACCACCAGGGGAACCTGGAGCCCGACCTCCTTCACGGCGGCGATCACGCCCTCGGCGATCACATCACACTTCATGATCCCGCCGAAGATGTTCACCAGGATGCCCTGCACCGCCGGATCGGAGGTGATGATCCGGAACGCGGCCGCCACCTGCTCCTTGCCGGCGCCACCGCCCACATCCAGGAAGTTCGCGGGCTCGGCGCCCTTGAGCTTGATGATGTCCATGGTGGACATGGCGAGCCCGGCGCCATTCACCATGCATCCGATGTTCCCATCGAGCTTCACGTAGGAGAGATCCCACTCGCCCGCCTCGAGCTCTCCGGGGTCTTCCTCGTGCTCGTCGCGCATCTCGACGATGTCCTTGTGCCGGAACAAGGCGCTGTCGTCGAAGGTCATCTTCGCGTCCAGCGCGACCACGTCGCCCGCTCCGGTGATCACCAGAGGGTTGATCTCGATCATGGTGGCGTCGGTTCCGAGGTAGGCACGGTACAAGGCGGCCACGAACTTGGTGAAGTGGCTCACCGTCTTTCCGGACATCCCGAGATCGAAGGCCAGTTTTCGTCCCTGGTAGGCCGCGAACCCCACGACGGGGTCGACCCATACCTTCTTGATGGCATCGGGGTTCTCGGCGGCGACGTCCTCGATGGACATGCCGCCCGCTGTCGAGGCCATGGCCATCACCTGGTTCTTGGACCGGTCGAGCAGCATGGACAGGTACAGCTCCTTGGCGATGTCGCACCCGGCCTCCACAAACACCGTCCGGACGGTCTTGCCCTCGGCACCCGTCTGCTTCGTGACCAGGGTCTGTCCGAGCATGTCGGCAGCCTGGGCGCGGACCTCGTCGCTGGAACGGGTAAGCCGCACTCCGCCCTTCCCCTCGTCAACGCGCTCTCCACGGGCCGCTGCGGCGATGGCCGCTTCGGAGACCTGCTCCTTGAACCGACCCAACCCCCGCCCTCCGGCGTGGATCTGCGCCTTGACCACCCACACCGCGCCGCCAATGCGGTCCGCCGCAGCGGCCGCCTCATCCGGCGTGGTAGCGGGCTCTCCGGCTTGGAGCGGCACCCCGTACTTCCGCAGCACCTGTTTCGCCTGAAACTCGTGGACCTTCATTCCGGCACCTCACGTGTGAGTCCGCCCCTTTCAGCAGGGAACTACTCCAGGTAGGACTGGATCTTTCGGGCCATGTTCGTCTTCTCCCACGAGAACTGCTGCCGTCCGAAGTGCCCATGGGTGGCAGTGGCCCGGTAGATCGGGCGCAGCAGGTCGAGGTGCTGGATGATGCCTGCCGGCTTCAGCGGGAACAGCTCCCGCACCACCTCGGTGAGTTTCTCGTCGGAGACCTTGCCGGTGCCGTAGGAGTTGACCATCACCGAAACCGGTTCGGCCACCCCAATGGCGTATGCAAGCTGGACCGCCACCGTGTCGCAATAACCAGATGCCACGAGGTTCTTTGCCACGTACCGGCCCATGTAGGCTGCCGAGCGGTCGACCTTGCTCGGGTCCTTCCCGGAGAAGGCACCCCCGCCGTGCGACCCGTGACCACCATAGGTATCGACGATGATCTTGCGACCGGTGAGCCCGGCGTCGCCCATGGGTCCGCCGATCACGAACCGGCCGGTGGGGTTGACGAAGTAGCGGGTGTTGCCGTCGCGGAGATGCGACGGAATCGTCTCCTCGATGACCTCTCGGATGATCGACTCGCGCAGCGCATCATAGGTAATTTCCTCCGCATGCTGGGCGGAGACCACCACCGCGTCGACGCGCGCGGGTTTCCCGTCACGGTATTCGACGGTCACCTGGGTCTTTCCATCCGGGCGCAGCCAGGCCAGCCCACCGCTGCGCCGAACGGTCGAGAGGCGCTCGCTCAGGCGGTGCGCGTAGTAGATGCTCGCAGGCATCAGTGCCTCGGTCTCATTGCACGCGAAGCCGAACATCATTCCCTGGTCGCCAGCGCCCTGCTCCTCGTAGACGCCCTCACCCTCGTTGACGCCCTGGGCGATGTCGCCGCTCTGTTGCTCGATGGCGATGAACACCGCGCAGGTGTTGCCGTCGAAGCCCATCTCGGAGTGGGTGTACCCGATGTCCCTCACCACATCTCGTACCAATTCCGGGTAGTCGACGTGAGCGCTCGAGGTGATCTCTCCGATGACAGTGACGAAGCCCGTCTTCACCGCGGTCTCGCAGGCGACCCGCGCGTTGGGGTCCTGGGTGAGGTGGCCGTCCAGCACCGCGTCGGAGATGTTGTCGCAGATCTTGTCCGGGTGTCCCTCTGTGACCGATTCGGACGTGAACAGGTAGTTTCCCAATGACATGTAGAGGTCCCTCTCGCGCACGTCCAGAGCCCAGTCGCGCGGCGGGCGGGAATATCACGAGCACCCTCGGAGTCAAGCGCCTCGGAAGCCGGGTGGAGCGCCTCCGGCTACATCTCCGCGATGTTTTCGTCGTCGTCGTCGTCGTACTCGGACGCGTTCGCTGCGGCGAGTTCACCCTCGGACTGCTGGCGGCGGTTCTTGTGGATGCGGCGCTCCTTGGCGCGGCGGAGCTGCATCTCCATGCGATGGAACAACCGGTCCATCGCCGTCCGCAAATCCTCATCCTCCTCGGCGGCCTTGTAGACCGTACCCCGCGTCGTCAGGACCAGTTCGAAGCGACCGACATTGTGCTCGACCTGGATGTTCAGCTGGCCTTCGGCCGCCGGGTCGAGGAATCGCTGGAGCTTGCTGAACAGGACGTCCGCGCGTTGGCGAACCTCCTCACGAGGAGCCAGGTTCCGGAAAGTGACCTCAAGGTGCATGGAGTGTCCCCCAGTGTGCCCCCCTCTGGGCACGGGTGGTTCAAAACATCTGCTTCCGCTGTGAAGATGGAAGAATCCCCATCGACTCTCTGTACTTGGCGACTGTTCGCCTCGCGATTCGCACGTCCTCTTTCTTGAGTAGGTTGGCGATCGCTTGATCGGACAACGGCTTTCGAGCGTCTTCGCCCTGCAGGATTGTGCGGATCCGGGTCTTGATGGCTATGGCGGCCATGTCCCCTCCCGAATCCTGCTTGACCGCCGCAGAGAAGAAGTACTTCAGCTCGAAGATGCCGTGCGGGGTGTGCACGTACTTGTTCGTGGTCACCCGGGACACGGTGCTCATGTGAACGCCGACATCGTCGGCCACGTCCTGTAGGACCATCGGGCGGAGGACTTCCGGCCCCTTGTCGAAGAAATCCCGCTGGAACTTCAGGATGCTCTCCATCACCCGCACGATGGTCCGCCGACGCTTGTTGATGGACTTGATGAGGAACTCTGCCCCGCGGAGCTTGTCGAGCAGGTACTCTCGGTCCTCCTTGGACGCGTTCTGGAAGATCCTCTGGTAGTACCGGCTTACCCGCAGGTCGGGCATGCCATCCTCGTTGAGACGAACCTGCCACTCACCGCCGTGCTTGTCCAAGTAGAGGTCAGGGGTGATGTAGCGCGGCTCCTCGCTGCTGTACCCCCGCCCCGGATGCGGCTCGAGGTCCTGGATCATCTTGTGGTACTCGATGACGTCCTCGAGCTCCAGGTCGAGTGCCCGTGCGATGGCCGGGTAGTTCCGTCGCTCCAGATCGTGGAGGTGGTCGGCCAGGATCTTCGGGAAGTTGTCGTCCTCGGGGAAGGACTGCTTCGCCTGGAGGATGAGGCACTCCGACAGGTCGCGGGCGCCGCACCCAAGGGGGTCCAGACCCTGGACGATCTCCAGGGAATCTTGGGCGATCTCCAGGCTCACGCCTTCGCTCTCGGCGATCTCCTCCAGGCTGCAGGTCAGGTAGCCGCGGTGGTCGAGGTTGTGGATGATGGCGTGGGCGCCGCGTTCCTCCTCCTCCCCCATCCGGAGCATCTGGACCTGGAACACCAGATGGTCCGCCAGTGACTCCCCATAGGTGAGGTTCGTCTCGATGGGTGGGAGCTCCTCGTGGATGGTCCCTCCCAGGGACCGCGTGGGGCGGTGCCCTCCCTCCGCCATCTGCTGCAGGTACCCCTCCCAGTCGATGCCCTGGTCGGTGTTCGAGCCCTCCTGCTGCTCGTCGGCCTTTTCCCTGGCCAAGGTGGCCTGGTCTTGGAGCTTGCGCTCACCGTCGCTCACTCCCCCATCCGTGTCCGGGACCATCTCCAGGGTCGGATTCTCCAGGAGCTGCTCCTGGACGTGGGAGACCATTTCCATGTGGTTGTACTGGAGGAGCTTTATGGCTTGCTGGAGCCTGGGGGTCATCACCAGGCTTTGGGTCATTCTCTGGTCGAGCCTCAGGTCCAGCGCCATTCAGTTCCTTTATCGGAGCTGCAACCCGACACACGACGACCGGGTCGCCTCAAAATTTAGATCTTCCCGTCCTTATCTGACGGACTCACCTTCCTGTCTTGAATTATAAACTCAGTGTTGGCCCTGTAAAGCAATGCCCG
>JAFDJI010000557.1 GCA_019307545.1 Deltaproteobacteria bacterium
GGAACACGCCATTCCTCTCCTCCATGGCCGCGACCTGGCCGTTCCTCTTCGCCCTGGTGGGCATCCACTTCATCATGGGTGGGAGCGTGAAGCGCACCCAGGCCTACATCGCTCGACTCCGCGAGCTCGTGGCCACGGAGCGGGCTTCCCGCATACGTGCCGCCGACCTTCAGCGGAGGCTGGTGCAAGCACAACGGCTCGAGTCCGTGGGGCGCTTGGCCGGGGGGGTTGCCCACGACTTCAACAACCTCCTCACCACCATCCTGGGCTTCACGCACCTGGCCCGTGAGGATCTGGAAGAAGGCGACCCGCGGCGGGAGGACCTCGACGAGGTGATGCGCTCGGCCCACCGCGCCGGCGAGCTGACCCGCCAACTCCTCGCCGTTGGACGCAAGCAGGTGGTCCGCCTCCAACCCACCGACCTCAACGAGGTCCTCGGGGGCCTGGAGCGCATGCTGACCAGCACGCTCGGAGAGGCCGTCACGTTCCGGCTGGACCTGGACAGCGAGATCGGCATCGTCGTCGCCGACCCCTCCCAACTCGAGCAGGTGGTCGTCAACCTGGTAGTCAACGCCCGGGACGCCATGCCTATCAGGGGGTCGCTCACGGTCTCCACCCACCGGATGTCCATCGGTGCGAAGGAGGCCCAAAATCTGGGTGGGATCGAGCCAGGCAGCTACGTCCGCCTCTCCGTAGTCGACACCGGGATCGGCATGGATTCGGAAACCCTCGCGCAAGCCTTCGACCCCTTCTTCACCACCAAGGGACTTGGCGAGGGGACCGGGCTCGGCCTGGCCACGGTCTACGGCATCGTCCAGCAGAACCGGGGCGCGGTGACCGTGATGTCCGCTCCCGGGCAGGGCACCTCCTTCCACACCTACTGGCCCTCCGGAACCGGGGAGGTGACGGCCGAGGAGGCGACACCACCGGTGTTGGTCACCCGTAGTGGCACGGTGCTGCTGGTGGAGGACGAGGAGACGGTCCGGATCCTCGCCGCGCGCATCCTCCGGCAGGCAGGCTACCTCGTCTATGAGGCCACCGATGGGCACGAAGCGCTCGCACGGCTCGACACCTTCCCGGCGCCCCCGGACATCCTGCTGACCGACGTGGTGATGCCGAAGATGTCGGGCGGCGAACTAGCGAAGCACCTCCAGACCCGATTCCCGGGGATTGGTGTCCTCTTCATGTCCGGCCACCCCGACCACGTGGTGGACCAACATGGCGCCCTGCCCGACGATACCGCCCTGGTAGGAAAGCCGTTCCGCGCAAACGAACTGGTCAAGCGGGTCCGGGAGATGATCGAGGGGCGCGCTGCGGCATGATCATGGACGACTGCACCGCGGTTTGCATGGCCGAGCCGGCCGTGCTTTCGATCACGGCACGGATCTGCTCGTCGCCCTCCAAGAGCTGCCCCTCGGGGTTCTTGATGGTCAGCTCGCCTTTCTTGACAAGCCGCACCAGTCCCTCCACCACCTCCTCCTCGTTCCGCGTGCCGTCCAAGAGCAGCAGAAAGGGTCGAAAGACCGCGGCGGCCCCGCCGCTCACGTGGCGCAGGTTGGTGAGGCGGCTGGCGTTGTCCTCGACCTCCGCCCGTGCCCATGCGGAAGCGGTCGGTCGGTCGGTGAGTTCGCCCACCCGCGCCGGTGTCGCCCGAACCTCCACCATGTTGCTCGCGAAGCAGTTGAGCAGCCCGCTCCCCAGCAGCGCCTGGTCGCCCTCTTCTACCGGGGAGCCGAGCAGGACCCGGGCCTCGCGCAGCAAATCCTCGAAGGAGATGCTCCGGGGCCAGGTGTCGAAGAGGACGCGGAACGCGGCCTTCAACAGCGGCACGGTGGTCTTCATCCGCGCATCTTTGCGGATCATCTCCACCTCGTCATTCGCTCGCAGGTCGCCGGGGTCCTCCGCGAAACGCCCATTGCACCCATAGTAGAACTGGACCATGGTCGGCCATTCGATGTGGCGCTTTTGCGTCCGGGCATCGTGCACGAGCAGGGTGGCGCGGAACCCACGGTTGCGCAGGAAGTCCATGTACTGCTCCACCCGGTACAGATCGTTTCCGATGCGCTTGAGGATCTCCTGGACGTGGGCGGGGAGGTGCATCGGGAGCATCGAGTGGAAGTGAGACTCCCCCAGGTAGTCCAGGTCGTGCGCAAACGCCCGCTCCATGAACTGGTGGAAGTACACCGGTGCGTTGTGCTCCTCGAGGTGGTCGTGGAACAGGTAGGACCCGGACAGATCGCGAAGCCGCTCCGCCTCGCTCCGCAGCAGGACCGCGTAGGGCTTCTCCTCGTCCTTCGGGTAGGACTGGGCCAGGAAATCGAGCAGCGCGCGGGCTTGGTCTACCTTCTTGGTGGGATCGGTGAAGTTGGCGGTGTGGTAGAGCATCATGTCGCGGATCATCTCCGACATGTGCCACCCCGGGTACGTGTTGTAGCTCACGTACGCCACACCATGGGGCGCCAGGTGGTCGCGGCACAGGGCGAGGATCCGCTCCCGCACCGGGTCAGGCACCCACGAGTACACGCCGTGGCTGATGATGTAGTCGAACTGCCCGAAGTCCTCGCCGACATCCATGATGTCGTATTGCATCAACTCGATGTTCTTCAGGCCGAAGGGCTCCAGGAAGCGCCTCCCCTGCTCGATCTGCACCTGCGACAGGTCGATTCCGACGAAGGTGCTTTCCGGGTACACATAGGCCAGGGGCCCGAGGTTCCCGCCCGACGCACAGCCGATCTCCAGCACCCGGCACCGTTCGGGGGAGGCGGGTTCCATCCCGAACAGCAGGGCCGTCCGGGCGAGAACGTCCGGCGCTGACGACTCGTAGGCATGGCTTGCGTAGGGGACCTGGTCGTAGGGGTTGGGCGTCTCGGTGGTCATATCGGTCCTGGAGAGGGGGTTCCGGCAGGCTTGCGCATCGGGTCCCATACCGCAACCCGGGGAGGCGTGGGACGAGGCCTGACTACTCCTGGGTCCCGGCCTCGCGCAGCACAGCGGTGTAGAAGCGCACCGCGCGACCGACGTTCTCCACCCCGATGCGCTCGTTGGTGCCATGGATTCGGGCGGTGTCGTCCGGGCCGAGCCAGGCGGGGTTGAAACGATAGACGTCTCGCGCGACCGCGGTGTAATGGCGGGAATCGCTCGCACCGACCAGCAGGGAGGGCGCGACGATGACCTCCGGGAAGGCGGCGCGGATCGACCGCTCGATGGCGGCGTAACCGGGACCGTCCACCCGCGAGACGGGGGACGGCTCGGACGCAACCTCGCCATAGCGGCGGACCTCCACCAGGGGGTCGTCGATGACGGTCTCGACGTGCTCGAGGACCGTCGCGACGCTGTCACGGGGGTGGATGCGGAAGTTGACGACCGCACGTGCCTGCTGGGGGAGCACGTTGTCCTGCTCGCTCCCCTCGAACATGGTGGCGGCGGTCGTGGTCCGCACGGTGGCGTTGGTGGAGGGCTTTCCGGTGAG
>JAFDJI010000558.1 GCA_019307545.1 Deltaproteobacteria bacterium
TGGTGCTGGGGAGCAGCAACGCCGGGGGGTGCTACCGGGTCGACAAGGTGGCTTCCACCGAGGCTGGCGCCCGCTGGTGGGTCCTCGCGACCCGGATCAGCAACACCTGTGACCGCCCGGTGCGCTTCGACCTGTATTCCGGAGAGGACCCCTGGATCGGGAAGTACCAGTCCTCCGAGGGGGACGTCGGCTGGACCCCCGGGGGACTGGTCCGCCACGAGACGGCGATGGGGCCCGGGCGCTTCACGGTTGGCGGGATGCTCGATCTCGGCACCCTGGCTGAGGGCGAGGGCGGGTTCTCGGGCCAGGCCAACTTCATCGCGCTGGACCCCGGAACCCCGCCTCCGGACGGGGTGACCTTCGCGAACCGGTTCGCCCACGGGCCAGACGAGGTGGATCCCGCCCGTCCCCTGGACAATCAGAGCCTCACCGCGATCAACCTCGTCTGGCGAGAGAAGACCCTGGCGCCTGGCGAAGTGCTCACGATCGCGTTTGCCCTGGGGCTGGCCCGAACGGCAGAGCCCGGTGCAATCCCCGTGGCACCGTTGATCGACGACGCGGCGTGGTCGGCCTGGCGGGCGCACCTGCCCCGCGAGGGCCTGGCGGGCGCACCTGCCCCGCGAGGGCCAGGCGCTGCGGTTCGCGGCGGAGCGGGTGGACCTGGAGCTTGCCGCCGACCGCCTGCAGGTCGAGGGGCACTACGTCATCGAGAACCCTGGAAGCGCAGCGACATCGGTGGCGATCCACTTCCCCGTATCCGTCGACGCGGACCGACCCGCGCCCACCACAATGGAGGTCGACGGGCGCACGCTCACACCGTCGGTCGAGGGCGGCACCGCGAGCGTCGCATTCCCCATCGAGGTGCCGCCAAAGAGCATCCGGAGGTTCACCGTCCAATACGCCCAGCCGCACCGGGGACGGGTAGCGGAGTACGTCGTGACCTCGGCGCGCACCTGGCCCACGCCCATCGGCTCGGCGGTGTTCACCGTGCGCCACGACCCGGCGCTCGGCGAGGTCGAGGTCTCGCTGCCAACCGAGGTAACGATCCAAGCCGACCAGGTGGTCCACGTCGCCGTACTCGCCGACTTCTCCCCTGCCGAGGAGCTGCGAATCACCTGGTAGACCGCCTCTGGCGCCCCCCCCGATCGCCTCGTGGCGGAACCGACACGCCGGAATAAGGGGTTGGACTTATGCGAGCCCGCTGATGCTCAGGCGCGAACCAGCTCGGCAAGGTCGCACAATGGCCCTCCCCATGGTCGCGGGAGCGCCATGACCCGCCGCTACGTGCACGCACCGCTCGGAGAAGAGGTTCGCGCGATCGGCGGTGGCTACACCCTGCTCAAGGAGCTTCGCCTGGCCCTGAACGGCCGGGAGGTGCTCGCAATCATCGGCGTCGGCACCTTCGACACGTCTTGCTGCGGTACCGGGGGGTGCGCGTATGCGCTGGTGCCGGGAGTCGTGCTGGCCTGGAAGGACTCCGCCGGGTCCGATGGCACCCCGGCCACCCTGGTCGAGCCGGTGACCGACCCCGAGGTGCGCAAGCAACTCGCTCGCAGGCTGCAGAAAGACGAGCACGTCCAGGACGTGCGCTTCTGGTGCGCTGAACCCTTCATCCCTCGAGAGGAGGAAACACAATGATCGGAGTGACAGGGTACGGGGGCTACATCCCCCGACTCCGCCTCGGTCGCATGACGATCTACCAGGCCGCTGGCTGGTTCGCCCCGGCAACCATGGCGGTGGCCCAGGGCGAGCGATCGGTGTGCAACTGGGACGAGGACAGCTTGAGCATGGCCGTCGAGGCCAGCCGGGACTGCCTGGTCGGGCTGGACAGGTCGACAATCGACGCGGTCCACCTCTGCTCGACGACGCTGCCCTATGCCGACCGGCAGAATGCCGGCATCCTCGCCACCGCCCTGAATCTACCCAAGACGGCGGTCACCGCCGACTTCACCGGCTCCCTACGCGCCGGGACGACGGGACTGCTCGGCGCCTTGGACGGCCTGGCGGCCGGGACCAAGCGCGCGGCACTGGTGGCTACCGCCGACAAGCGAGAAGCCAAGGGCGCGTACTTCTACGAGATGTGGTTCGGCGACGGCGCCGCGGCCCTGCTCTTGGGCACCGAGGACGTCATCGCGGAGTTCGTCGGCTCGTACTCGGTCACCTACGACCTCGCGGACCACTACCGCGGCACCGAGAAGCGGTTCGACTACACCTGGGAGGAGCGGTGGGTCCGCGACGAGGGCTACACCAAGATCATCCCGGAGGCCATCAACGGGTTGCTCGACAAGACCGGCCTGGCCATCGGCGACTTCGCGCGCATCGTCTACCCGTGCTTCTTCGGTCGCGAGCACCAGGGCATCGCCAAGACGGTCGGCGCCACCAAGGACCAGGTGATGGGCAACCTGCACCAGATCTGCGGCGAGACCGGAACCGCGCACCCCCTGGTAATGTTCGCCAAGGCACTGCAGGAGGCGAAGCCGGGCGACCTGATCCTCGTGGCCAGCTTCGGCCAGGGCTGTGATGCCCTCGCCTTCCGGGTGACCGACGCCATCGCCGATCTGCCCGCCAGGATGGGGGTCAACGGCTTCCTGGACCGCAAGCGCGAGCTGGACAGCTACACCAAGTTCGCGACCTTCCGCAAAACCCTCGACTTCGACACCGGCATCCGGGCCGAGGGCGGTGGCCAGATCGCGATGACTACCCTGTATCGCAACCGCAAGATGATCCTCGGGCTGGTGGGAGGCCGGTGCACGGCCTGCGGCACACCCCAGTTCCCCCGGGCGCGGATCTGCGTGAACCCCGAGTGCGGGTTCGTCGGGGACATGGAGGACTACGAGTTCGCCGAGCGCCAGGGACGGGTCATCATGTACACGGGCGACATGCTGGCCATCAGCGCAGACCCCCCGGCGATCTACGGGATCGTCCAGTTCGACGACGGCGGTCGCATTTTGGCCGACTTCACCGACTGCACCCTGGACGAGGTGTCGGTCGGCTGTCCGGTCCACATGTCCTTCCGCAGGCGGTGGGTCGACGAACAACGCGGCTACACCGGCTACTTCTGGAAAGCCGTTCCCCAACAGCAGGCCTAGGAGGCGATCATGGCAACGGGAATAAAAGACAAGGTCGCCATCCTCGGGATGGGGTGCACCAAGTTTGGCGAGCGCTGGGACATGGGCGCCGAGGACCTCCTGGTCGAGGCGTTGCTGGAGTGCCTGGAGGACGCCGGCATCGAGAAGAAGGACATCGAGGCCGCATGGTTCTCCACCTGCCTCGAGGAGATCAGCGTCGGAAAGAGCGCGCTGCCCGCCTCGATGGTGTTGCGACTGCAGAACATTCCGGTGACGCGTACCGAGAACTACTGTGCCAGCGGCACCGAAGCCTTCCGGGGCGCCGTGTACGCGGTCGCGTCGGGGGCTTGCGACATCGCCCTGGCGATCGGCGTCGAGAAGCTCAAGGACACCGGATACGGCGGCCTGCCCACCTTTGGGTCCGGAATGGGATCCCTACCGTGGTTGTGGCTGCCGAACATGACCGCGCCCGGCGCCTTCGCGATGCTGGCGTCGAGCTACGCCGCCCGGTACCGCGTCGACGAAGAGCAGGTGAAGCGGGCCATGGCGCACATCTCGGCCAAGAGCCACGCCAACGGCGTCCTCAACCCCAAGGCGCACCTGCGCAAGGCGGTAACCGAGGAACAAGTGATGGCATCGCCCATCATCGCCCACCCCCTCGGTCTCTTCGACTGCTGCGGGGTGAGCGACGGCGCGGCCGCGGCCATCGTCACCACTCCGGAGATCGCCCGGGGCATGAAGGGCAAGGACATCCTCACCGTCAAGGCGCTGCAGCTCTCGCTGAGCAGTGGCACCGAGGCCCAGTTCGGGACCTGGGCGGGGGACCACTTCATCACCACGTCCAAGGCCTCCGCCAACGCCTACAAGGAGGCCGGCATCCGAGATCCGCGCGAGGAGATCAGCATGATGGAGCTG
>JAFDJI010000559.1 GCA_019307545.1 Deltaproteobacteria bacterium
GCCGCCTCCAGGTAGCGGTCGATGAGGAGCGCCTTGGCGCCGGACGCCGAGATGGCCTTCTTCACGATGTGGTCGAAATCCGCCGGGTCGTAGCAGATGGCCATCGACCGACCGCCCAGCACGTAGGACGGGCGCACCAGCAGGGGGAACCCGATACGGTCCGCAGCCCGGTAGGCCTCCTTCACCGTGTTGGCGACCGCACCTTCCGGCTGCGCGATGCCCAGCTTGCCGAGAAAAGCGTTGAACCGCGACCGGTCCTCGCACAGGTCGATCGCCTCGGGGGAGGTGCCGAGCACCGGGCCGATGTCGTGGGAGAGCTTCAGCGGGGTCTGCCCGCCGAACTGGAGGATGACCCCGCGGGGCTGCTCCCGGTGCAGGACAGCGCCTACATGCTCGCGGGTGATGGGCTCGAAGTACAGCTTGTCGCTCGTGTCGTAGTCGGTGCTCACCGTCTCCGGGTTGTTGTTCACCATCACCGAGGTGAGCCCCGCCTCCCGCACCGCGAAGGCGGCGTGGCAACAGCAGTAGTCGAACTCCAGCCCCTGCCCGATGCGGTTGGGGCCGTTGCCGAGCACCACCACCCGGTCGGTCTCCGAGTCCCCCGCCTCGTCCTCGTCCTCGTAGGTGCTGTACAGGTACGGGGTGTGGCTCTCGAACTCCGCCGCGCAAGTGTCTACCCGCTTGTACACCGGGGTGATGCCCAACTCCTCCCGACGGGCCGCGACCGCGGCCTCGCGACAGGCGAGGAGCCGCGCCAGGTGTTCATCCCCGACACCCATCCGCTTCGCCCGCAGCAACTCGGTACGGCTCACGCTCCCGATGAACCGCCCGGCGAGGCTCTGCTCGAAGGCCACGATCTCCTGGAGTTGCCCCAGGAACCAACGGTCGATGCGGGTGATCCGCCGGATCTCCGAGCTGTCCCACCCGCGGCGGTTCGCCTCGAAGATCGCCGCCAAGCGGTCGGGGGTGGCGATCGCCAGCGCCTCCCGGATCTGCTGGTCGGAGAACCCGCTCACGTCCGGGAACCCGCCCTCCAGCGACGAGATGGCCTTCAGGGTGGCCTCCTGGAAGGTGCGGCCGATGCCCATCACCTCCCCCACGCTCCGCATGGCGCTGCCCAGGGTGCGGTCCGCGGCCTCGAACTTCTCGAAGTTCCAGCGCGGGATCTTGACGATCACGTAGTCGAGCGCAGGCTCGAAGCAGGCGGGGGTCTCCCGGGTGATGTCGTTTTCGATCTCGTCGAGGGTGTACCCGACGGCGAGCTGAGCGGCGATCTTGGCGATGGGGAACCCGGTGGCCTTCGAGGCCAGGGCAGACGACCGGCTCACCCGCGGGTTCATCTCGATGATCACCACCTCGCCGTTCTCGGGGTTCACCGCGAACTGGATGTTCGACCCCCCGGTGTCCACCCCCACCCGGCGGATGACCTGGATGGAGAGGTCGCGAAGCTTCTGGTACTCACGGTCGGTCAGGGTCATCGCCGGGGCGACGGTGATGGAGTCCCCGGTGTGGATGCCCATCGGATCGAAGTTCTCGATGGAGCAGATGATGATGACGTTGTCGGCGAGATCCCGCATCACCTCCATCTCGAACTCCTTCCACCCGAGCAGGGACTGCTCCACCAGCACCTGGCGCGTGGGAGAGAGGTCGAGACCCTCGGCGACGATCTCGCGGACCTCCTCGACGTTCCAGGCGACGCCGCCGCCAGCGCCCCCCAGGGTGTAGGAGGGACGAAGGATGGCGGGCAGCCCGACGTACTCGAGCAACGCCTCCGCCTCGGCCACCGTGGTGGCGATGCCGGAGCGGGCCACGGAGAGCCCGATCTCCTCCATCGCCTTCTTGAACTGCTCGCGGTCCTCGGCGACCGCGATGGCCTCCGGCCGGGCGCCGATCAGCTTCACCCCGTGCGCATCCAGGACCCCGGACTGGTGAAGCTCCAGGGCCAGGTTCAGCCCCACCTGTCCGCCTACCGTGGGTAGCAGGGCGTCCGGCTTCTCCCGCTCCACCACCTGGGCCGCGAACTCCAGGGTCAGTGGCTCCAGGTAGGTGGCGTCCGCCAGTGACGCGTCGGTCATGATGGTGGCGGGGTTGCTGTTGATCAGCACCACCCGGTACCCGAGCGACTTGAGGACCTTGCAGGCCTGGGTGCCCGAGTAGTCGAACTCGCACGCCTGCCCGATGACGATGGGCCCGGAGCCGACCACCAGGATGGTGGACCCCTCGGGCAGGATACGGGACCCGCTCATTGCACCCAATCCTGGGCGAAGCGGACAAACCGGTCGATGAGGTGTTGGCTGTCGTGGGGCCCGGGGCAGGCCTCGGGGTGGTACTGCACCGCCATCACCCGCTTGCCCGGGTGGACGAAGCCGCTCACTGTGTGGTCGTTGAGGTTCAGGTGGGTGACCTCGGCGCCGGTGGCCGTCAGCGACTCCCGCTCCACCGCGAACCCGTGGTTCTGCGAGGTGATCTCCACCTTACCCGAGCGCTCGTCCCGCACCGGGTGGTTGGTACCGCGGTGCCCGAACTTCAGCTTGTAGGTGGTCGCCCCCAGCGAGAGCGCGAGGAGTTGGTGGCCGAGACAGATGCCCAGTGCGGGGACCTGGCCCACCGCCTTCTGTAGCTCCGCGATGACCCCGGTGAGCGCGGCCGGGTCGCCGGGCCCGTTGGAGACGAAGAGCGCGTCCGCGCCGTCCAGCCACACCGAGGCGGGGGCGTCGATGGGGTGGACCGCCACCCGGCACCCGCGCTCGGCGAGCAGCCGGAGGATGTTCTGCTTGCACCCGCCGTCGACCACGCTGACTCGGAGCACCGGTTCCTCCGGCTCCGCGAAGAGGTAGGAGCGACGGGTGCCCACCTCGGTGGCCAGGGCCCGGCCCTCCATCCCCGGCCATTCCGCCATCTGCCGCGCCAACTCCACCTCGGGGGTTCCGTCGGTGGAAATCACGCACTTCATGGCGCCGCGGGTGCGAATGTGTCGCACCAGCGCCCGGGTGTCGACCCCGTGCATCCCCGGGACCCCGAAGTTCACCAGGTAGTGGTGCAGCCCTCCTTCGGAGCGCCAACTCGACGGCGCGCGAGAGAAGGCACGGGCGACGAAGCCCGACACGTGCACCCGGTCACTCTCCGGGTCCTGTTCGTTGACCCCATAGTTGCCGATGTGGGGGAAGGTCATCACCACCACCTGCTCTGCGTAGCTGGGGTCGGTCAGGACCTCCTGGTACCCGGTCATCGCGGTGTTGAAGACCACCTCGCCGACACGCGTGGCGGTGGCGCCGAACGCCTCTCCCTCGAACCGCCGTCCGTCCTCCAGGAGAAGGATGGCGCCCATCTGTGGTCCTCCCGGGCTCGCCTTCGAGTAGCGCGCCGGTGCCCCCCCGTAAAGGAGGTCTCCGCACCGACAATACAACGGACACGAAGCTCCACAGAAACCGGTTGCCCCTCCCGAGTCCTTCGAGTATCAATGATC
>JAFDJI010000095.1 GCA_019307545.1 Deltaproteobacteria bacterium
CGTCGTCGTGAGGAGCAACGTTCCGGTGTCGTCCAGCCAGATCAGGTCACCTGCGCCATCTCCAGTCACGTCTGCGGCTGCCGGCGAGGCCGCTATCGTCCGCGACGTGTGGAAGGACTCGGCGACCCCGAACCCCGCGCCAGTGGAACAGTACACCGACACGGCCCCCCCCTCCTCGGCGAGGAGATCCTGGGTGCCATCCCCATCCACGTCGAAGACCGACAGCAGGCCGCCTCCCTCCAGCAGCGACACGGTCATCCCGTCGTTCACCGAGATCACGCTCCCATCGGAGCTCACCGCTACCTGCTCCCCGCCCGAGCCGTACTCCCAGCGGATGATCGAGCATGCGGTGGTGTCGCAGGTGACCACCTGGGGGGTGCCGCCCAGCTCCACCAGCGCCACATCCTGCGCCCCAGCATGGGTCTCCTGGCCGATCCACCCCAGATCCGCCGCTGCCCGAAGCTGCACCGTGTCCCCGACGAGCACCGCCAGATCGCTCCCGAGGGGACCCGTTCCACAATCCACCCGGTCTGCGTCGAGGTCGCGCTGTTCCGGCGTGGTGAGCATCCCGCCCGACCACAGAACCTGGGTGAGGGTGTCCACGGTGAGCGCGAAGATACCGTCGTCGCAGACAGCCAGATCGAGCGGCGCCGCTCCGGTGCTCGACACCTCCACCCCGTCCAGCAGGGTCACCGTGGGGATGGCGCCCATCTCGACGGCGTAGGCGCGCACCTCCGTCGAGCCGGTGTCCTGGTGGAAGCCAACCACCTCGACAGTGTCGGAATCGCCATCGAGCTCCACGAGGCCGATGGGACCCGTCAGATCGAGCTCCTCCGCCACCACCTCCGGCTCGTCCAGCTGCCACCAGTCGGTGTCTTCGCCGGCCACCAGGGTGCCGGGCCACCACGTGAACCTGTCGCGCGACGCGAGCAGCAGCTCCGGAACCCCATCCCCGGTCTGGTCGCGCACCGCGAAGGGTGCAGATGTCGGGGTATTCAGGATGTTGCGAACCGTGCTTTGGCCGTCCGCCCAGGTCCGAAGGGCGAGCCCGTTGTCCTCATCGAGCATCCACAGGTCGACCAGGCCGTCGTCGTTCGCATCCTCCAAGTCGACGTAGGCACCCATGGGGGTGTACCTGAGGTACAGGTACTGCGTGCCGTAGAGGTCCCAGATCTGGATCTCCCGCGCCGTGCCTTCCCGACGAGGCCCCAGCAGGAAGATCTCGTCGGCTCCATCGCCGTTGTAGTCCCCCTCCGCATCCACGGTGGTGCCCTCGGGGAGGTTGAGGGCGAGCACCCTGTCCACCGGGCCGGTCAGCGCGTACCCGCCCCCGGGCTCGTGGATGAACCGAACCCACTCACCGTCGTCGCGGGTGAGGGTGATCTGGGGCGTGGTATGGCCCGCGGCGTCACCGATGGCGATAGCGAGCGGAAGGTGGGCCAGGTCCACGGGGGGCGCGGGCTCGAACGCCCAGCCGCCTCTGCCCTCCCACACCTCCAACGCCGCCTCGGTGGGCTCTGCCCAAGCGACCGCCACGTCCGGGAAGCCGTCGGCGTTCGTGTCCCCGATCCCGACCGCGGCCGGGGACATCTCGTCCGCCCGTACCGCGCCCCCCCAGGACATGCCGCCCCCCGCGCGACCGCGGAGGAGCACCAACGCATCTCCGGCCCACACGACGGCGTCCATCACCCCATCCTGGTCGAGATGGCCGGAGCGAATTCCCGTGATCACGCCCTCGGGGACCTGGAGCACCCGATGGGCCGTGCCGTCGAGGCCCACCCACCACACCTCGTCCGAGGATGAGACAAGGCCTCCACCCGACGCTGGAACCACTTCACTCACCTGGGCGAGACCATGCGATGCCCGCTGCATCCCGAACCCGGGCCACGGCCGCGCAGTGGCGTGCATCATGGCGCTCTCGCCATCCGCGATGTACACCAGCCCGCTACCGGCGGTCTCGAGGACCGCGAGCCCGTATCCGTGGGCATCGAAGGTGACCTGCTGGTCCGCTCCACGGACCTGCACATCGATCGGGTCCGAGGGAACGGCCACACCCCAGGCATTCACCGCCCGCACCAGCGCCGCGGCTGGCGCGGTACCGATGGCGGGGGTGGCCTCGTGGCGGACCACCTCCGACAGGTCCATTGCGGTGCCCACCGGCTCTGGTTCCTCTTCGGCGCGGCACGCCATCACCGCGCCCAGCACGAAGAGGGGGACGAGCCGACGAGCCGAGGGGGCGCGGGCAATCATCCGGGCAACAACCGTCATGTCTCCTCCGTCTCGACCTCATCCTAGCGCGGGCCAGGGGCCTCCTGCGCCGCGCAGTGGCGCTGGGGGAACGTCGTAGGCGGCGAGGAGCGTGGAGCGTCTCCGCCAAGAAGCCCGGCGTCACCAGCGCAAGCGGGAGGTGATGGGTCACCCCAGCGTCAACAGCGCCCCAGCGTCAGCAGCGGTCGTAACGTCGCCGCCTTCGCAGCCAGCCAAGGGGGGGTAGCACCAATGGAAGCAGCAGCGGCCGCCGGCCACAGCCCGGTGAAGCGTCCGGTTCCGCCGGGAGCCGCGCGCGGCCTGCACCCCAGCGCGGGTCCGGCTCGAAGAACACCACGTCATCCCCCGCGGCCCAGCCCTGCAGCCTGCGGGCCGCCTGGAACGGCGTCAGCGTCGGGTCCTCGGACATCACCAGGGCCACCGCCCCGGCCACCGCGGGAGCCGCCGCGGAGGTCCCGTAGAACCCCACCGGGCCGTAGGCGTCCGTGGACAGTCCGTCCGGACCGGCGATGTCCGGCTTCGACACGCCTGCGATGGTGGGCCCTCGGGAGGAGAACCCCTCCACGTCGTTGGTGAAATACCCCGCGGCCCGCACCGCACCTACGGTGAATGCATGAGGCGAAACGCCGGGATCGACGATCGAGCCCTCGGGCATCGCCCCGTGGATCTCGCCCTTGGTCGTGAGCACGTCCACGTCCAGCGCCACTGCCGCGCCCCGCTCCAGGAACACCTCCAGTCGGTACCAGCCGTCCTGCTCCACCCTCCCGGTGAGCCGTTCCACCGGCTCGCAACGGTCCGCGTCAGGGTCCTGCCGGTCCAGGGAACGCTCCACGATGCGCCCCTCCCCGTCGTACAGGACCGCGTCGAGGTCGCTGGTGCCACAAGCGCTGTGCTGGTTCCAGTTGAGGTAGATCCCGCGGGCCGATCCGGCGGTGAGGTAGACCCACAGACCGTCTTCGCCGTCGAACTCCATCCGTCCGTCGAGGTCCGAGTCCACCAGGTGCCCTTGCCAGTGCGCGTCGGCGTAGTTGCCCGCAGAGACCACCATGAGCACGCCACCGGCCCGGGCCTTCTCCATCAGCCCCGCCACCCGGCCGGTCCCGTCGTAGAACGACGCGTTGAAGAAGGACATCGACATGCTTGCCACGTCGATCCCCTCCTGGACGGCCCAGTCCACCGCGTTCTCCAGGGTGGTCTGGCCGTTCACCCGCACCAGGTGCAGGGTGGCGTCGGGGGCGATGTCGTGGAGCACCTCGGCGCAGGCGTACCCGTGCACACCCTCCTCGAAGGAGAACCGGGGCCTCCAGGTGTCCATGGGCAGCGCACAGCTTCGGTGGGTGTAGCAGTCATGGGTGGTGAACGCGCCGAGTTCTTCGGGGTCGCCTTCCGAGCCGAACCACTGCAGGTCGAACACCGCCACCTTCACTCCGGCCCCGGTGACGCCACGCTCATGCCAGGGATCGACGTTCATGGCCTGCAACGCCTCGACCGCTGTCCACCGGTCCACCTCGGGGACGGTCTCGTACTGCCACGGGGTGCCGGCCGCCGGGGGGGCGAGCAGCACCGCTCCGGTCGCTGAAGTGGCGTCGGCGTCCGGGTGTTCGGGATCGTCCACCCGCACCAGGTCGAAGGGGTGCAGCGCGAGGGTGGTGGCCAGCAACACGAGCATCACGGAGCCGGCTCCTCCAGCACCGCGTCCCAGGCCACCGGATCCCAGACAAGGCGCCCGCGACGGCGACAAATCGCTGCCTCGAACCTACCCTCGCGGACCATGGCACGGGGCCAGGTCCGCTCAGACTCCCAGATACGCCCCCCCTCCTGCACCCGCACCCGGACGCGAAAGGCGCCCGCTCCATCGCATTGCCGGGTGGCATCGAGGACGGCGACAGTCCATGGGCCGAGGAGTACTGGTACCTGGTCCGCCACCGGCTCGAGGCGCACCTCCGTGCCATCCTCCCGCACGAACGCGACCTCCGCGTGGGCGTTGCGCATGGGCCTACCTCGTCCGAGACGGATCCGGAATCGGTACACCGCGCACCCGTCGAGCCGCCCCCTCAGTGCCGATTCCGCGAACTCGAGGGGAAGCAGGCCGAGGCCGCGCCGGTAGAGGACGGCCCAGGTCGTCCCACCCCCTGCGAGCATCGCCAGCCCCACGAGAGCGAGGTCTGCCAGCCCGGTGACGGCGAAGGTCCCGGCGAGGGGGGCGCCGACGACGATGGCCGCTCCAACGGCGAACCCGCCCGACGACATTCCTTCGATCCACCGCACCAGCTGATTCATTTGGGTGTCCGACCCCCTCGGGGATGATTACTCTAGTGGACCGCCAACCGGGAGGTTTTCATGGGTCTTTGGGACACGCTGAAGCAGCACGCCGGCGCCCAGTTCCTCGACGTCATCGCGTGGCTCGACGACACGCGCAACACCGTCGTGTACCGGTTCCCGGTCTTCAACCAGGCGATCACCGACAACAGCAAGCTGGTGGTCCGCGAGGGCCAGGCGGCGGTGTTCGTGTCCGAGGGCGTCCTGTCCGACGTGTTCGGACCCGGCACCTACACCCTGGACACCCGCAACGCGCCCATCGCGTCCTTCTTCAAGACCATCGCGTATGCGCTCGAGTACCCCTACAAGGGCGACATCTACTTCGTCTCCACCACCCAGTTCACCGACCAGAAGTGGGGGACGCCCAACCCGATCATGATGCGCGACGCGGAGTTCGGCCCGGTGCGGATCCGCGGCTTCGGGATCTACACCTTCCGGGTCACCGACCCCGGCACGTTCCTCAAACAGATCGTCGGGACCGACGGCCTGTTCACCACCGACGAGATCACCGGACAGCTCAAGCGCAAGCTCCAAAGCGCGCTGGCCGACACCATCGGTCAGGCGCGCATCCCGGTGCTCGACCTGGCCGCCAACTACATGGACCTGGGCGACCAGCTCCGCGATCGGATGAACCCGGCCTTCCAGGAAGCCTACGGCATCACCCTCACCGACTTCACCATCGAGAACATCAGCCTTCCCGAGGACGTGGAAAAAGCGCTCGACACCCGCACCAAGATGGGGGTGCTCGGCAACCTCGACGCCTACGCGAAGTTCAAGGCCGCCGACGCGATGGAGGTGGCCGCGGCCAACCCCGGGCTCGCCGGTGCCGGGGTGGGGATGGGCGTCGGATTCGGACTGGGCAACGTGATGGGAGGTCAGATGGCGGGTGCCGCGCAGACGCCCGGCCAGTTCAACCCACAGCAGGGGCTCCAGGGGGCAGCCCCGCCCGCACCTCCACCCCTGCCCGGCGCCGAGAAGTGGCACTACCACGGCCCCACCGGCCAGGCGGAGCTTTCCCTCGCCGAAGTGGTGCAGCGCATCCAGGGTGACCGCGACGCCGACCACAAGCTGTGGAAGGCGGGATGGCCGGGATGGCGCGCCTGGAGCGAGGTGTCGGAGGTCGCGGCGAAGATCCCGCCTGCGGTGGCCGAAAAACCGTCGTTCCACTACCACGGCCCCGCTGGCGACGGTCAGAAGGGGCTCGACGAGGTGGTCGCCCTCCTTGAGGCCGACCCCGACGGCGCACATCTCCTGTGGCAGAGCGGGTGGAGTGAGTGGAAGTCGGCGAAAGAAGTCTCCGAGGTCCAAGCCGCCCTGGACGCGGGCCCGCCGCCCCCGCCAGGGAGTCCGCCGCCGCTCCCCACCTGATTCCCGACCGTGGAGATCCCGACCTACAGCGGGTGGCCGGAGATCCGGTGCAACAGCCGGATCTCCTCCTCCAACTCCCCCAGAATGGGGTGCTGCCAGTCGTGGCCCAGCGCCGCGAAGGCCTCCCGGTAGTACCAGAGGGTCTCCTCCTTCGCCGGCCGGAACCGCTCGAAGATCTCGTCGCCGACACGCCCATGGTCGCGGATCAGGGTGCGGCAGTTGTGGAGCTTGTCGGCGGCGCAGATGAGCTTCACCGCCGGGTCCTTGTGGGGGAGCTTTGCGAGGTAGGCCACCTTGCGCTCCCGCCAGGGCGGCTTCGGACGGGTGGTGGTATCGGACAGCGCCAGCACGTACTCCGCCACCCGTGACCCGAACTCCAACTCCAGCAGCGCGAGCGAGGACCCCTCGATGTCCTCGAGGTAGTCGTGCAGCACGGCGGCGATCATCTGGTCCTCATCGCCCTCGTGCTCACCAACGATGGCGCACACCATCATCAGGTGGGTGATGTAGGGGACACCGCTGCCCTTCCGGAAGACCGGCCGGAAGGCGTCGACCGCCAGTGCGACCGCGCGATCGAAACGGTCGCTGTAGGCGTTGTGGTTGTCCATGCCTAAAGGGTACTCGCGATGTGCAGGTCAGCGAGCTCCGCAGCGGTCACTTCACCCGGGGCGCCCGACATCAGGTCCTGTCCCGAGGTCGTCTTGGGGAAGGCGATGACGTCTCGCAAGGAGTCCGCGCCGGTGAGCAACATGACGCAGCGGTCGAAGCCAATCGCCAACCCTCCATGAGGCGGCGCCCCGTGGGCCAGGGCCTCCAAGAGGAACCCGAACTTCTCCTGCTGCTCCTCCGGCCCGATGCCGAGGGCGGTAAACACCTTCTGCTGCACGTCCTCGCGGTGGATACGGATGGAGCCCCCCCCGATCTCGGTGCCGTTGCACACGATGTCGTAGGCGAGCGAGAGGACCTCTCCCACCCGCTCCGTGCCGAGCAGGTCGAGGTGCTCCGGGTACAGGTTGGTGAAGGGGTGGTGCATGGGTGTCCAGCCCCCCTCGTCGTCCTTCTCGAACAGCGGGAAGTCCACCACCCAGCAGAACTCGAAGGTCCCCGGCTCGATCAGGCCTCGCTGACCCGCTACCTCGACGCGCAACCGCCCGAGGCCGGGGTTCACGTGAGCCGCTTCGCCGGCGGCCACCAACACCAGGTCGCCCGGACCCGCGTCGAGGGCTTCCAGCACCGCCTGGGGTGCACCCCCGACGGCCTTTCCCATGGGACCGGTGAGGGTTCCGTCCAGCTGGACCTTGCCCCACAGCAACCCGCCCAGGCCGTAGGTCCTCACGAAGCCGGTGTACTGGTCGAGCACCTTGCGCGAGGTGTCCCCCGCGCCGCCCTTGACGGTGAAGCCCTTCACGATTCCGCCGGAATCCAACGCTCGGCGAATGGGGACGAACTCGGTCTCCCCCAACATCTCCGCCAGTTCCACCAGCTCCATGCCGAAACGCAGATCGGGCGCATCGAGCCCGAAGCGGCGCAGTGCCTCGTGGTAGGAGAGGACCGGGACCTCGCCGATGTCGTAGCCCAACACCTCCTTCCACATCGCTCCCACCACCCCTTCGGTGATCCGCATCACCAACTCGCGGGTGGCAAAGGAGACCTCGAGGTCGATCTGGGTGAACTCGGGCTGCCGGTCGGCGCGGAGGTCCTCGTCCCGGAAGCAGCGGCAGATCTGGAAGTAGCGGTCCATGCCGGCCACCATGAGGATCTGCTTGAAGATCTGCGGCGACTGCGGCAGCGCATAGAAGTGCCCTGGGTGCACCCGCGACGGCACCAGGTAGTCGCGCGCGCCCTCCGGGGTGGCCCGGGTGAGGCAGGGGGTCTCGATTTCCACGAAGTCCTGGGCGTCGAGGGAGCGGCGCGCGGCCTGCGCGGCTTGGTGCCGCTTCACCAGCTTGTCCTGGAGGAAGGGCCGCCGCAGGTCGAGGTATCGGTACCTGAGGCGGGTGTCCTCGTGGGCCTCCCCGCGGTCATCGAGGGCGAAGGGCAGGGGTCGGGTCCCGGAGAGGACCTCCAACGCCATGGGGATCACCTCGATCTCCCCGGTGTCCATGTCGCGGTTCACCGCGTTCGGGGCTCGGGCCACCACCTGGCCCTTGACCTGAACCACGTATTCCAGGTGCACGCGATGAGACGTCTCGCGCACCACGTCGGGGCACCGCTCGTCCACGGTCACCTGCACGGTCCCAAATCGGTCTCGCAGCACGATGAACACGACTCCCCCGCGATCTCGGACAGCCGCGGCCCATCCCTGCACGACGACCTCTTGGCCGATGTGCGAGATTCGCGGCTCCCCACAGGTATGCGTGCGTTCGACCAGCATCGTTCCTCCACGGACCGGGGGGTGTATCCGGTGCGCCCCATCCGTCCAGGATAAGGTGCCCCCATGACGACCCGACGTGCCGCATGGGTAGTGGGCCTCCTCTTTCTCGCAGGGTGCAAGCTCCCCACCCCCTACGCCCCCCTGCAACTCGCAGAGGACTCCCAGCGCCAGCCGGAGCGCGCACTGGTCCACTACCTCTCCCAGCCCCCACCCCTCCAGTTGGCGGTCTGCAACCCACGTGGCGCAGGCCCGCACGTGGCCCGCATCGACGACAAGGTGGTGGATGCCCTGCTGAAGGGGCTCGAGCGGGGCCGAATCCCTGCCGAAAACTGGATGGGGTGCATGCGGATCGCCTGGGAAGGTGCTGACCCAGGGCTGCACGGGCAGATCGCCTCCGCCGTCCTCCCCGGTTTCGTCCGAGCCCTCGACAAGACGAACGCGCGCGCCGAAGAATGGGTCTGGTACAACGTCGAGGCCGTGGTCACCCTGGTAGAGGCGCGCCCATCGGACGCCCACCTGCCAGAGGAGGAGGCGCTCGCCGCGACGTCACAGGTGCGGGACATGCGCTCGGACCTCGACCCACGCGCGACCCCGTTCGCGGAACGGTTCCTGGAGGAAGTCGATCTCGATCTGGGACTCTGGGACGGCGCGCCGGTAGACGAGGCGCGTATCGCCGCGGAGACCGACGAGGATCTGCTGCTCCGCTTCGCTCGACGCCTCCGGAACCCGGCGCTCCAGGAGACCGCCCGTGAGCGGGTCGTGCGGCTCCGCATCGCGGCCTCTCCCTTCGCGGCAGTGCAACGACGGGCAGACGCGGTCACCAAATCCACCCTGGCGCACGGGTTCTGGCCCGTTCCCCTGGAGGACTTCCCCATCACCGAGGTGCGGACCGATCCGGCGCTCGGGGTGGTGGCCAGCGTGGTCGTGGCACAGGATCTGGACGGCGGGCGGTGGTCATTGCGCAGCGCCACCCATGATGGACGGATGCTGGACCCGAGGCTCGACCTCCTAGAGCTGCTCCTGATCGAGGTCGACGGGCTGGAGGAGCCGATCCTGCTCTGCCGCCCGGACGACGGCCTCCACCCCAAACCGTGCGTGGACCCGTCCGAGTTGGCGTTCGAGCATCCGTTCGCGGTGCTCGACGAGACCGGATGGCTGCACCTGGCCACCGATCTGCATGGGGAAGAGGCACAGCCGCTGGCCCGCATGCAGACGCTGGAGTTCGCGCTCTCGGTGGGCGGCTCCCCCCTCGACCTGTCTTTCCCGCTGCGCTTCATGGCGCCGCCCCCGCTGGTGTTCAACGGCGACGCTGGCGAACCGGGTCCCAACCTGGTGGTGCGAGTGCGCCGGCAGGAGCCGGAGCGGTTCCTGTACGAGGTCACCGCCGGGGAGCAGACCCAGCGC
>JAFDJI010000560.1 GCA_019307545.1 Deltaproteobacteria bacterium
CAGGGCCGCCGTCGCCTCGGCCTCGCGTTCGAAGCGTTCCATCAGCGCGCCGCGCACCTCCGCGCTCGCCACTTCCTGTCGAATCAGCTTCACCGCTGCTGGCCGCACCAGCATTCGATGCCGTGCTAGCCACACCTCGCCCATGCCACCTCGGCTGAGGACCCGCGTTTGCCGAGCTGACCGGCCCGCACATCGAAGGCCACGCCAGCTACACCTGGGTCGAGCGACCGGTTCATGCGGAGGACTATCGCTTCCGCCCTCCCGACCTGGGCCCGATCGCGGTGAACCATACGTACAGCCCGTGGGCCTGGCGGTAGCGCCAACCCATCGGTATCGGTCATTTGACCGATAACTTCATTCGCAGTACGTAGGGATGGAGGTACGGATGCTCCTGGTCCTGCTGATGCTGACGGGTTGCAGCGGCGACTGCGCGGAGGCGTATGAAGCAGGCCGCACGATGCCGAACATCTGTGACGGCGTCGATTCCGTTCCCTTTGAGCACAGGGACCGCGAGGACTGCTTCTGGGAAGGCTACGAGGAAGGATACGAGGAGCACTACTGCGCCGATATCTGATGTCCCGCTCACGGCCACCCATGGTCACGAGAGCGGCCATATCAGCCTCTTCGCGCGAGCAGATCGGCCAGCAATGGGCTGACCAGTTCCTTTCCGTGCAAGCCATCGCGCCAGGGTTTCGGAATGCCGCTGGCCCCAGAGCGAACGCCTGCCAGGCCACCTGCCACGCATGCGGTCGTGTCCGTGTCGTTCCCGATCGCGATAGCTGCACGTACGACCGCCGCGTAATACGACTCTTCCAGCGCAACGGCCGCAGAACGCAGGCAATCGACAACGTAGCCGCTCCCGCCCGCTCCCTCGTGCCGAACCAACACTGCCAGCTCCGCCTGACGGGCGGCGTCATCTCGGCACAACGAAGAATAGACTTCGATCGCAGTCTCTAGCGTGCTGCGAGTGCCCCGGAGCTCCGAGCGCGCCCAAAGCGCGTACACGGCGCAGCACACCTTCGCCCGCAGGTGCCCATGGGTGGGCCCGGATTGCCCCTCGGCATCGGCTGCCAATTCAGCGTCGCTGCCCCTGTGCCACAAGGCCAGCGGCAGCACCCTCATCAGGGATCCGTTGCCGTTGTCCCACTCGGTCGCGGGACCCGCAGCGTGCGCATGGACCCCGCTTCGGATGGCATGCAGCGCCTTGGTCGTCTGCATGCCCACGTCGAAGACAATACCGTCGACAGCCATGTACCCGCGATCCAGCCAGTTCACGAGCCGGTTGCCGAAGTCCTGCACGTCCAGTCTTCCACAGTGCAGAAGTGACGCCAGCAGGCACAGCGCCTGTGCCCCATCGTCAGACCAGACCCCAGGCGCCACGTTGCTATGCGCGCGATGGAAACCCCGCGGTGGCACCATGTCGATCTCCCCGAGGTCCGGCAACGCCGTTGGTGGGTGGAATTCGTAGGGCACACCCACGGCATCGCCAATCAACAGGCCCAGCAAACCGCCTTCGAGTCTCTCCGCCAAACGCATCGCTGTCTCCATTCGCACTACAGGTAGCCGGTCCGCGGGAACGAACAGGCCAGTGACGGGCATCGGCTTGGTCCTGAGCCCATGGTCAGGCGCCGCCGGTGTCTCCGGAATCGGCCGAGGAGTCGAGAAGAAGCACGGTGCCCTGGCTTGGGCTCGCCACGATGACCTTCTCTCCCGCGCTCGAGATGGGAAACCAGACGTTGAAGGGCACCACGCCCGTGGAGTTCGGCAGCGGCCCGACGAAACCACCCAGCGATCCCCAGCCGTTCGTGGGCTCGGGCAGGGGCGCGACCTCCTCGGCAGCGCCGTTGCCCAGGTCCACCCAATGGAGTGTCGGTACCTGGTGGTAGGTCTGGAGGTCCTCGGTGGCGTCGAGACCCGTGGCGATCAGCACACCGTCGTTCCAGGGCGCCATCCCCGACGGATGCACCATGTCGAGTTGATGGGTCGTATGGCCACCGACGACCTTGGCAACCACGCCGGTTCGAGAATCGAGCACCCAGACGTCTCCGTTGGGCCCGACGACGAGTGGATGGAACACGAAGGCGGCGACCGCCACTTCACTGTCCCCGCCACCAAAGCCGATCAGCTGGTCGTCGAAGGGGAGGGTCCTGGGGGCGCCCACCGGGCTGCCGGAGGCGTCCAGGTGCCACAGCTCGGGCGGCAGGGTGCGGTTGCCCATCTCGGTGTCGAAGTAGGCGGCCGTACTCACCCAGGCGCCCCCGTTCCCATCCGAGGCAACACCGGCGGCGAAGCGGTCGAGCACGTCGTCGTGGTTGATGGCACCGGTGGCGGTGTCCACCCGCCAGAAGCCGCGCCGCGTGTTGGAGAAGACCCAAAGCTCCGACCCGACCTCGACCATCTCGAACACGAACCCGGCCGCCATGGAGACATCCGGCTCCCCCGGCAGGCCGCCCCCAAAGCCGGTGCTCATGCGGCGTGCATCCTCTTCCGAGAAGGTCGCCACGGTGGTGCAGGAGCCGCCCTCGATGCGGATAATCTGGGGCAGGCGAGCGAACTCGGTGGCGCCGGTGTCATCCCAGAGGGGCGGCACGGCGAAGTAGTGGGCACCGGCGGCGAGGTACGCAGACAACACGGCATCGTCGCAAGTATTCGGAGACAGATGACGCTGACGAGGTCCTGCCCACGTCGGCGCCTGCGCGAGAGGAACCGAGGAGGCCAGCTCCACGAGTGTGCCTCGAGGCGGGCCCGAGTCGCCGCCGCCACCGCAAGCGGCCAAGAGAAGGGGGGCGAATGCCCACATGACGTCTCCGACAGAACACAAGGATACCACTCGTATCCGGCGTGCGGCCCTGGGCTTTCACGCCGTTGGGGGACACGATCTCTTCCGCACCTGTGGTTAGTATGCCGGTCTTCCACCCTCGAGTTGCGTCATGGCTGGTCCGCTGACCCCCACCATCCATCGTCTCCGCGAACAGGTCGCCGAGTGGTGCGCCAAGCACCACGGCGAACAGCTCGCGGAGTTGATCCGCACCTGGATCGGCCCCCAGGAGCCCAACGAAGACAGCGCTCTTCAAGGCGTGAGCTTCGCCCTGTTCTTCGCCCCGCCGGGCCGACGAACGCTGCTCTCGCACTACCTCGACGCGCATCCCAAGCACTCGCATCGCGAACGCCTCGTCCTCAACGGATGGCGCAACGCAACGCTGGCGGTCCTGAGAATCGACAAGGTGGAGTTGGACCGGGGACTGCACGTCTTCGACGTGGTGAACGAGCGGAGCCTGTTCATCCGGGAGGAGCAGGCGACCCACAGCGCTACGCCCGGCATGTGGCTGCTCGCCTGCATCTTTCGGATCGACCGCGACTGGGAGTTCGACGCTGCAATCCTGGAGATCCCCGTTCCAGCGCGCATTCACGTCGTGCGGGCGCTCCTCGATGAAGGCAACCCGATCGCGGCGGTGGAAGCATGG
>JAFDJI010000561.1 GCA_019307545.1 Deltaproteobacteria bacterium
TCCAATCCTACCTGAACACGGTGTACTACGGCCACGTGGACGGGGTGGCGGTGCACGGCCTCGGGACCGCGGCACGGGCGTTCTTCTCCAAACCGGCCGAGGACCTCACCCTGGCGGAGGCGGCACTGCTAGCCGCGGTCCTCCAGGCGCCGAACGCCCTGTCCCCCTCCCGTCACCCCGACGCGGCGAAAAAGCGCCGGGACCTCGCCCTGGACCGGATGGAGGAGCTGGGCTGGGCCGCGGCGTCGGAGGTGGCGACCGCCAAGGCCACGCCCGTCCGGCTCAACGAGAGCCCACCGCCCCGGTTCGGGGCCACCCACTTCCGGGCCTGGGTGGTGGATACGGTGGAGGAGAGCCTCGACGAGCGCCTCGAACGGGGGCTGGGCTTCGCCGCGGACACCACCCTGGACCCGTACCTGCAGGCCCTGGCAGAGGAAGCGGTGCGCGATCAGCTCGCCGCCCTGCGCCGGAGCACCCCACGGCTCCGCGATGTCGGGCTCACCGGGGCTTTGGTGGCGGTGGATGCCGAGAGCGGGGCGGTGCTGGCCCACGTGGGGGGCGACCCCGCCGCTGGTGACGACTTCGACCGGGTCACCCGGGCGCGCCGGCAGCCGGGATCCGTGGTCAAGCCGCTGCTGTTGCTGGAGGCCTTCGAGGACTGTGGGGAGCGGGAGCGACTCACCCCGGCCACCCTGGTGTCGGACGAGGCGCTCACCCTCGACCTGCCCACCGGGCCCTGGACCCCGTCGAACCACGACGGTCGCCACCACGGGGTGGTGGACATCCGAACCGCGCTCCGCCACTCCTACAACCTGCCCTTCGTGCGGGTGAGCCAGTGGTGCGGACCCGTGCCCACTGCCGCCCGCCTGGCCGCGGCAGGATTGTCACTTCCGACAGCCCCGCCCCCTTCCTTCGCCCTGGGAACGGTGGAGGCGACCCCGCTGGAGATGGCAGGTGCCTACACCGTGTTCGCCCACCTGGGTCGCGCCGCGCAGCCCTATGCGGTGGCCCGTATCGAGAAGCCAGGTGGTGGGAAGCTGGAGCGGGAGCGCCCCCAGGCGCGGCGGGTGAGCTCTCGGGCCACCGCTTGGCTGGTGCGGGACCTGCTTCGAGACGTGGTGGAGAACGGAACCGGGCGCTCGGCGGACATCCCGGACCTGTCTGTGGTCGGCAAGACGGGGACCACGTCCGCCGATGCGTGGTTCATCGGGCACGCCGGCAGCGTGGTCACCGCGGTGTGGATCGGGCGGGACGACGGAGAGAAGCTGGGCCTCAGCGGCGGACGCTCCGCCGCGCCGGTGTTCCGCACCTTCATGGAACAAGCGGTCCCCGCGCGCCCTCCCCTGGAGGTGGCGCAGCCTGGAAGCGTCGTGGAACGGCGGATCAACCCGGACACCGGCCGCCGGGTGGCTACCCCCTTCTCGGAGGGCGAGACGGAGGTGTTTCGGCGTGGGACCGCACCGAAGCGCGACCCGATCCTCGGCTCGGGCGAGGCCCCGGACGTGATCCGATAGTCGTTCCCCCGGTCAGAAATTGGCCTTCGGCCATACTACGTAGCGACTGTGGGACGCAATCTGACCAACACCAAAGCTGAAGCGGCGGCCCGCCCGGTAGCGATCGTCACCTCTCCACGGGCGGCCGACCGGGTGGCTCGGGCCGTGGACTGGCTGGTCCGCCGAGGCCGCTCCGAGCCGGTGCTGGTGGTCGGCGCCACCGCAGCGGCCGTCGCCGAGGTGGTACGTGCCGCAACCGCCCGCACCGGGGGCGGCTTTGGATGGCGCCGCAACACCCTGTACCGGCTGGCCGCCGAGCTGGCGCTCCCGGAGCTGGGCCGGCTCGACCTGGCGCCCGCGACCACCCTGGCGATGGAGGCGGTGTGCGCACGCGTGGTGGCCAGGCTCGCCGCCGAGGGGCGCCTGGGACGGTTTGCGCCGGTCGCAGACCTCCCGGGTCTTCCCCGCGCCCTGGCCCAGACCCTCCAGGAGCTACGCCTGGCGCGGTGCGACCCCGATGGCCTGCCCGACGACCTCGGCGCGGCGCACCGCGCGTTCGGGGAGGCCTTGCGCCGCCATGGGCTCGCCGACCGGGCCGCGGTGCTCGAAGCCGCAGTCGCCGCGATCCGCAATGGGGCCCACCCGCCCCTCCTTCGCGTGCCCACCCTCCTGTTCGATGTCCCGGTCGGGGCGGTGCTCGAGGCCGAATTGCTACATGCTTTGGCGGCCGCCGCACCCGAGGTGCTGGCCACCGCCCCCTTCGGGGATGCGCGCTCCACCCGGTACCTGGTCGAAGCCCTCGGCGTCGACCCCACCCCCCTTCCCCCCTCGGGGTCGGGCCCCCTCACCCGCCTCCAGGTCCACCTGTTCTCCCCCCGCACGCCCCCGCCGGGCACCCTGGGGGACGAGGTCCGCCTGCTGTCGGCGCCGGGTGAGAGCCGGGAGTGCGTCGAGATCGCCCGCCATGTCCACCGCGAGGCAGCGCGGGGCGTTCCCTTCGACCAGATGGCCATCCTCCTGCACGCGCCAGCGCAGTACCGGGCCCACCTGCAGGAAGCCCTGCGCCGAGCTGGCGTTCCGGCATGGTTCTCCCGAGGCATCCGCGCCCCCGATCCCTCCGGTCGCGCGATGCTCGCCCTGCTCACCTGCAAGGCCGAGGGGCTCAGCGCTCGCGGTTTCGCGGAGTACCTCTCCCTGGGCGAGGTCCCCGACGCCGATCCTGCCGGCGCGCCCCCCCCGGCCCCCCCGTCTGCCGAGCTGTACGTCCCACCCGACGAGGAACTGGTCCCCGAGGCCCTTGCCCGCGCCGAGGCCGAGACGGCGCCCCCCGAAGACGACACGACCGCCGACGGCCCAGTCGTGGCCGGGACCCTGCGTGCCCCCCGGCGCTGGGAGAAGCTCATCGTCGACGCCGCGGTGATCGGCGGGCTCGACCGGTGGGAGCGCCGCCTGCGCGGGCTCGAGGGCCAACTCCGACTCGACCTCGAGGAGATCGAGCCCGACGCCCCCGCCCGTGCCCGCGTAGAGCGCAACCTGGCCGAGCTGGATCGGCTCCACGACTTCGGGCTGCCGCTGCTCCGCGACCTGGACGCCCTCCCCGACGCCGCCCTCTGGGGCGAGTGGCTCGACCACCTCTCCGCCCTCGCCAGCCGCGCGGTGCGCCATCCCGAGCGGGTGCTGGCGGTGCTCTCCGAGCTGCGACCCATGGCGGGCAGCGGGCCGGTCGGTCTCGACGAGGTCCGCCTGGTGCTCGCCCGGCGCCTGACCGACCTGGTGGAGCGCCCGCAGGAGCGGCGGTACGGCCGGGTGTTCGTGGGGTCGATGGCGTGCGGCCGCGGACTATCCTTCGACGTGGTGTTCGTGCCCGGTCTCGCGGAGCGCCTGTTCCCGAGGAAGGTCATCGAGGACCCCATGCTCCTGGACGCCGAACGCGCTGGCCTCGCGGGTCTCACGGTGAACGCAGACCGG
>JAFDJI010000562.1 GCA_019307545.1 Deltaproteobacteria bacterium
CCGCAAGTTCATGCGCTACGCGTCGGCGGGTGCCCTGGTCACTGTGGGCGTGTTGGGAGGGACCTTCGGACTACTCTTCACGGGCCTGGGCATCGCCGCCTTCATCGACGGGCTCAGCTATGGCGATGGCTACGGGGCGCTGGGCATCGGACTCGGGATCCTGGGCATGGGGATCGGGATCCCGATCACGATCGTCAGCATCGCGCTCATCGCGGCCGGGGTTCGACTGGCAAAGGGCAGGAAGAGGGTGGTGTCCCCGACAGCCTGGGTGGCTCCGGACGGCGGCGGACTCGGGTTGACAGGGCGGTGGTGAGCCGCCCCCGAACGAGGTCGGCCGGGTCGGGCGCGCGGCGTGTCTGCGATCGGGGTGGCTCCCAGCCGCGAGCCAACTCCGCCCCAGCGCGCTATTCAGGGCTTCGTTGCTCGCACCCCTGACCAGGAGTCCACATGGCAAGGCGCCCCAACTACGCCTTCGAGAAGCGACAGAAGGAACTGCAGAAGAAGGCGAAGAAGGAGGCGAGGCTGGCGAAGAAGGCCGCGCGCAGAGCCGAGGCCGAGGCCAATCTCCCGCAAGGCGCCGGTGGCGAGGAAGAGGCGGCCGTCGAGAGCGACTCCGAGGCCTGATGCCTCGTGCGGGGCACCGCGCGACGGGGTGAGATGAGCGTCGCTCCGGGCAGGGTCCTGGGGCTGGCGGAGGTCATCTTCATCGCCGTGGGCTTCACCATCGGCGCTGGCGTGTTCGTGTTCACCGGGATCGTCGCGAAGATGACCGGTCCTGCACTGCCCCTCGCCTACGCGCTGGCCGGGCCCCTGGTGCTCCTGACGATGCTGCCGATCGCGATGCTCGGGTCCGCCCTGCCGACCACGGGTGGGACCTACCGCTACCCGTGCCGCATGGTTTCCCCGGGCCTGGCCTTCGTGGGCATCTGGGTCTATGTGCTCGCCTCCTTTTTCGGGCAGGTGCCGCTGTACGCCATCAGCTGCGCCCAATACGCCAGCGAGTTGGTCCCCGGCCTGCCGATCGTGCCCGCAGCCCTCGGGCTGTTGACCTTCTTCTACCTGGTGAATCTGCTCGGGCTTCGGGTGGCCACCGTCGCCCAGGCCGTCATGGTCCTCGTGCTGTTGGGCTGCCTGCTCTGGTACGCGGGAAGTGGGGTGGCCGTGGTGGACCCGGTCCACTTCGACGGCTTCTTCCAGACCGGGCCCGGCAACCTCACCCTCGGGGTGGCGTTGCTGACCTTCACCTACCTCGGCGCGAACGGCATCATCGAGCTTGGGTCGGAGATCCGCTCCCCCGGCCGGGTCATCCCGCGGGCGATCTTCATCACCTTCCCGCTGGTCATCGCCGTCTACGTGCTCGTCGCCATCGCGACCGTCGGGGCGGTGTCGTGGACCTCCCTGGTGGACGCGGACCAGCCTCTGGTCGTCGCGGCCCGGGTCACGATGGGTCCGGTTGGGACCGCGTTCTTCATCGTCGGCGGCGCCGTCCTGGGCCTGACCACGACGCTCAACGCGCTGTTCATCGTGGGGACCCGGTCCCTGCTCGCGATGACCGAGGACCGCATGCTGCCCGCCGTACTCGGCCTGCGCAGCCGGAGATTTGGGACCCCCTGGGTACTGCTCACAGCCATCTGGGTGCTCTCCGTCGTCGGCGTCCTCGCTGGGATGTCCCTGGAGACCCTGGCCTCGTACGCGACCCTGGGCGGCATGATGCTGCTCTTCCCCGTCCTGATGGCGGCGATCGTCCTTCCGCGTCGCTTTCCCGATGCCTATCGGCGCTCGGCCTTCAAGCTGCGCGGGCCGTGGCGGTGGATCTGCACCGGCGTCGGGTTCCTGATGGTCTTCTTCTTCAGCCTCGTGATCCTGGTGGACCTGGCTTCGGTCGCGAGGGTGCTGGTCTTCGTTCTCTTCGTCGTGTCGGGTTTGCTCGTGTACCTGCTGCGCCGAACCTGGCTGCGGCGGCGGGGGATCGACCTCTCCGACCTCTCCCGGTCGGGGGCGTGGTAGCGGATTTCAGGAGAGTGCCTCTCGGAGGGCCAGGAAGAACGCGCTGCGCGCGTGTCGTTCGAGCCAGGGCGTGTGTCCGCAGCGTTCCAACTCCACGTAGCGGATGTTCGGGACGAACCGCCGGAGGCTGTCATGGATCAGCCGGCCGGGATGGGTGTCCTCACGGCCGTGGAGCATGGTGACCGGGCAAGAGACGTGGGTGAACTGTTGCGGGTACATGCCTGCCTGCTGGAGGCGGACCATGTCGCTCCACACCGCCTGGAAGGACCGGTAGTCGTGCCGGATGACCAGGTCCTCCACCGGGCCGATGGGGTCGACGATGTCGGTGCGGGTGAGGATCCGGGCGAGCGCTGCGAAGGCGGCATCCTGCTCGGGTGGAATGCGGGCGGTGGCAAGTTGCCGCTGGATGGTCTCGATGCGTCGTCTCTCCGACGGGGTCTCCCTTGCCACCCGTCTCCTCTCCAACTCGCGCCGGCTCGGTTCATCGAACGTGCCGCAGCCGATCGCCACGACCCGGGAGACCGTTTGCGGGTAGGAGGCGGCGTAGCACAGGGCGAGCATCGCGCCCCAGGACGCGCCTACCAGCGCGGGAAGCGGGCCGGCCTCTTCTACGATCGTCTCTCGCAGGTGGTGCACGAGGTAGGCGACGGTACGCCCGCCCTCGTCGAAACCGGGCTGCAGGTGCTCGACTACTCGAAAGGAGTCGGACAACTCCTGGGCGACCGGGGCCATGTACCCGGGGCCTCCCGGGCCACCATGGAGGAGGACGACGGTGTTGTCGGACGTGCCGTAGAAGCGGGCTCTCATGGGTCCATCAGGGGGGGTCGTGGTCCCTCCGCCTGGTCTTCTCCGAACGGATGTCCACCACAAGGGCCTCTCGTCCGATCGCGGCCACCGATACCGAAAACGCGGTCGAAGCCAGCGAGTAGTCGCCCTCTGGGAGGTAGCCATCGAAGGTGCCCGCATGCTCCAGCTGCGCGCGCGCGGCTCCGATCGCCCGTACATGGTGCTGGTTGAATGGCATCTCGGCGGGCTCCAGCCGGGCGCCAGGATCGGCGAAGAGCCGAACCCGGGCATAGGTCGTGTCGATCTCCCACAGACCGTCGATGACCTCGGTTTCGCCGGCCCGTAGGCTGTTCGCAGCAAAGAGCCGCTCCCGGGCGGCGCCGATGTCGCCTCGGGAGAAGGCGGCCTGGACGCCCACCATGTGGTCCTCGAAGGAGAGCGCTGCTCCGGCGTCGACGCCTTGTTGGTAGGTGTGCTCCACCCCGTCCCAGTGGTTCCGCGCGGCGAGCCTCTGGAGTTCCCGCGAGAGGCGCACGCTCTCGGCGTGGTTGCCGTGCTGGACAGGCATTTCGCCGTTGAGGGACTCCACCATGCCCGGCTGACGTCCCCCCGCGTGTGCAGTCGCGGTCAGCAGGAGCAGGAGGGTCGCCAGCATGGGTCGAGTC